>JAGUZM010000122.1 GCA_020060805.1 Deltaproteobacteria bacterium
CCAGCCGTGACGCACTGGACGCGGGTTTCAGCCTGAAGAGGAACGGTCAATGGAGGGCTTTTTCAAGGGTGAGCCTTGAGGGTTCCAGCTTTGAAAACCCTGATTTGACGATCGCAGGCGCCCAGGTCTCGATGAATCTCGCGGCGGAAGCTGACGGCAACCTGAATCGCTCCGTCACATCCCTAAGGGCTTCCCTGAAGGCGGATGGAGGAGAATTCCTTTTGCATCGGTTTTACCTGGACCTGAACAAAAACACGGTTTCTCTGTCCATGGATGGCACCTATGATCAAACCCCGAAATCCCTGTCCTTGGCCGGTCTTGACGTCGGGGTGAAGGACATCCTCGGCTTCAGGGCAAGGGGCACCCTCGGCCGGGGTTCGAAGAGCATCGTGACCGACGTATCAGTCACCGTGCCTGAAACGCCCCTTCGGCCTCTGTTCCAGCATCTCCTTCTTGACCCTTTCCGGCAGGAACTCCCTGCCCTGGCTGATCTCGACGTGAAAGGAAATATCCGGGCGACCCTGGAAGTCAAGGGAACCCCCGAGGATCTCGCCTGCATGGGACGCCTCAATTGGGACGGGGGAAGCATGAGAAGTCTTGACGGCACCTTCTCCCTCCAGGGCATCACCCTTGATCTTCCCGTGTGGTATCAGGCAAAGCCCTCCGCAGGCGGCCCTGGCCATCCCGGGAAGCGAAAGCCGCCGCAAGACGAGAAACCAAGGGGTGAAAGTATCAAAGGCAGCTTGACGATTGAATCCATGGCCCTTCCCCTTTTCCCTGAGCAAACCCTGAACGCCGGGCTGGAGGCTTCGGCCAATCAGTGGTCTATTCCAGGCCCCACCGTTCTGAAAGCAGCAGGAGGGGAAATGGCCTGGGGGCCCCTGGTCGTGGAAAATCCTTATTCAGGGTCCCCCTCCGTGCGGACAAGCCTATCGTTCAGCGACCTCAGACTGGATCCGGTGCTCTCGAAAATCTGGTCCAGCCCGACCGAGGGCACTGCCCGGGGCAGACTGGAGGCGATAGAGCTTATCGGGGACAGGATCTCCACGAAGGGGCAGATCAAGGCCGAAATCTTCGGGGGCACGGTGGCCATCGACGGTCTTGGTGCGGACAATCTCTTCTCCCCATCGCCCGTGTTCCATCTGGACGCGGCCTGGACTGGGCTCCTCTTGCAGGAACTGACCAGGGGGACCTCCTTCGGAGAGGTTCAGGGCGCTCTCAAGGGACACGTGAAAGGCCTCCAGATGGCCTGGCCGGAACCTCAGAAATTCACCCTTTTACTAGAAACCGAGCCGCGAGAAGGCATTCCCCAGAGGATCAGCGTGAGAGCGGTGGACAACATCGCCCAAATAGGGGGAGGCCAGAACGCTTTTGCCGGGGTTGCGGGGGTGGTCACTTCCCTGTTCAAGGATTTTCCCTACGATAGGATCGGCGTGCGGGCCACCCTGGAAAACGACGTGTTCAGAGTCAACGGCACGATCAGAGAAGGGGGCGTGGAGTACCTTGTAAAAAGAGGTGGCTTTTCAGGCGTAAGTGTTATAAATCAAAGTCCGGAGAGCACGATCAGTTTCAAGGACATGGTCAAGAGGGTCAGGCGGGTGACCGATTCCCGGGGAGGGGCGGTTGTCAGGTAGCGACCCGGGGAATAGGGTCGCCGTCCCGCTGTGGGGGGCTTACAGGGCTGGCTGGATAAGCCATGAAATCAGCCGCATTCGGCCGCAGGAGGTACCTATGAGAAAGAACGGGAGGCCTTTTTGGGTTGCGATTTTTTCTGCGCTCCTCTTCGCTTTTGCTTGCGTGACCATCAACATCTATTTCCCCGCGGAAAAGGTGGAATCCGTGGCAGGGGAAATCGTCAAAGACGTCCGGGGCCCCGGGGGGAATGAGAAGGAAAAGAAGCCTGCCAAAGACGACAAGAGCTCTCGGCTCCTGAAAAACCTCCCGGCTTTCGCACCGGCCATGGCGTGGGCGCAGGATGCGACCGCGGTTTCCAACCCGACGATCCGGGCCCTCAAGGACAAACTGAGAAGCAACTATGCCCAGATGAAACCCTATTACCAGAAGGGCATGGTCGTGGAGGGCAGCAACGGCTACGTATCCCTCAGGAACACCGATGCCCTGAGTCTTAAGGAGCGAAGGGATCTTAACAGCCTCGCCGACGCGGAGAACCAACACCGGAGGCAGCTTTACGAAGAAGTGGCCAAGGCTCTCAAGATCGACCCGAGCCAGGTCGGCCGGGTGGCTGAGATCTTTGCGAACGAATGGCAAAAGCCCGTGCGATAATTAACCGCAGACCCGCGCAGACTTGCCTTTTTTGTCCGGCCGACGCGGCCGAACAAAGAAAGTCCCTTTTCGCGGAATGAGCATGAGCATTGGACATTAATGCCATCACCTATGAAATCAACGGTGCGGTTTTCGAAGTGAACCGGGCCCTCGGGCCTGGCTTTCTTGAAAAAGTATATGAAAATGCATTGCTTTTTGAATTGAAAAACCGGCAGTTAAAAGCTGAGAGCCAAGTTCCCATAAAGGTCAATTACAAAGGTCACATCGTTGGCGAATACGTAGCCGACATCCTGGTTGAAGGTATGGTTATCATCGAACTGAAGACGGTGGAGGCCATAGATAAGGTGCATGAGGCTCAGTTACTGAACTATTTGAAAGCAACCGGAACAAGAGTGGGTTTGATCGTCAATTTCAAGAACCCGAAGGCTCAGATTAAGAGAATGGTCCTGAACTTAGATGAAACGACACCCGCAGACAAACAGTTCCGCCCGTAGCGGAACTGTTTGTCTGCGGGTGTCTGCGGTCAATCACTCATGGATAAAATCGCTCTAGAGACGTATGACAAATACATCAAAGCCATCATGGATGTGAGCGAGGCGATCACGTCGGACCTCTACCTGGAGGATATCCTGAAGCTCATCGTGATGGTGACGGCCAAAGTGACGGGCGTTGAGATATGCTCCCTGTGGCTGATTGACGAGGGGGAAGGCCCCAAGAAAATCCGCCTCAAGGCGACTCAGGCGATCGATCCCGACTATGTCAAAGATCGCGCCCTCAGCATGAATGAAGGGATCGTGGGGTTTGTGGCCAGCAGCAACAAGCCTCTGATCGTGAAGGATGTCCTTCAGGAGCCCCGTTTCAAGGAAAAAGAGATGGCCAAGAAATTGGGGCTGTGCTCCATGGTCAGCGTCCCCATGCACATCCGAGACGACAAGGTGATCGGCGTGCTCAACTGCTTCACGGCCGAGCCCCATGATTTTTCCCAGACCGAAGTGAACCTGATCACCACCGTGGCCAACCAGGCTGCGATCGCGATCGAGAATACCCGGCTCCTGGTGAGGACCAAAGTGATCGAAGAGGAGCTGGAAACAAGGAAAAAGATCGAGAGGGCAAAAGAGATCCTCATGGTGAAAAAGAACCTCCCCGCGGACAGGGCTTTCCGGTGGCTTCAGAAAAAGAGCATGGATACCAGGAAATCGATGAAGGAAATCGCGGATGCGATCATCATTTCCCAGGATCTGTAGATTCACCCGTCTAAATTCTCTTGACAGGGACAAGTTTTCCCGCTAAACATCTCTGACTCCAGCACAAAGAAGTGCATCTCTTTTGCAGAGGGTGAGACAAAGACGTCATCATCGAGGGTGTGGCGTCTTTTTTTATATCCCGATCGCAGGAGGGGAAAGATGAATTTACAAAAACCCAATTCGAATGAAGCCGTTCAAACCGCCAACCGGTCCAGGGATGTTGCTCCCCAGTCCGGCATATGCAGCCGGTGCGTGGACGGGTGCCGTGGGGGCTGTGACATGTTCCATGCCACTTTCCGGGGCAGGGAACTCCTCTACCCACAGCCTTTCGGTTCCATCACCGCAGGGGCGGACAAGAATTACCCGGTGGATTACTCCCATCTGAACATCATGGGGTATGCCCTCGGAGCCAGAGGCGTGGACCCGGACCCGGATAAAGCCACGTTCCCGGCGGTCAACACGGAAACATCCTTTGGCGTCACCAACAAGGTGAAGATGAAAGTGCCCATCTTCACGGGCGCCCTGGGCAGCACGGACATCGCACGCAAGAACTGGGAACACTTTGCCACGGGCGCCGCCATCAGCGGTATCGTGCTGGTGTGCGGGGAGAACGTGTGCGGCATAGATCCGGGCCTCGAATTCGGCAGCAACGGCAAGATTAAACATTCCCCTGAAATGGAGAAAAGGATCAGGGAATACCGGCGCTATTTCGACGGCTACGGCGATATCCTGGTCCAGATGAACGTCGAAGACACTCGGATGGGCGTTGCGGAATACGTTTTGGACAAACTGGGGGTACAGACGATTGAATTGAAATGGGGCCAGGGGGCCAAGTGCATCGGCGGCGAGATCAAGGTGGACTCCCTGGAGCGGGCCATCCAGCTGAAGAAGCGGGGTTAGATCGTCACGCCGGACCCGGAAGTGCCCGCTTTCCAGGCGGCTTTCAAGGCAGGTCCGCTGAAGCAGTTTGAGCGCCATTCCCGGCTTGGGTTTGTGGACCAGGAAGGGTTCATGAAAGAGGTCGAGAGAATCAGAAGACTGGGAGCCCAGCGGGTGACCCTCAAGACAGGGGCTTACCCCATGAGAGAGTTGGCCATGGCCATCCGATGGTCGAGCGATGCCCAGATCGATCTCCTGACGATCGACGGCGCGCCCGGCGGTACAGGCATGAGCCCATGGAGAATGATGAACGAATGGGGAATCCCTTCCATCTACCTGCATTCCATGGCCTGTGAACTGGCCGACCGTCTGGCCGCGAAGGGAAAATGGGTGCCGGACCTCGCCTTTGCGGGCGGGTTTTCCTCTGAAGACCATGTGTTCAAGGCCATTGCCCTGGGTGCGCCCTACTGCAAGGCCGTCTGCATGGGCCGCGCCCTGATGATCCCGGGCATGGTGGGAAAGAACGCGGAAAAATGGCTCAGGGGAGAGGACAGGGGGCTTCCCAATTCCGTGTCGAGGTACGGTTCGACCAAAGAGGAGATCTTCATGAACTATGAAGTTCTCAAAGAAAAGTACGGCGCGGACGTGGACAAAATGCCCCTCGGCGCCATCGGCATATTCAGCGCCGTGGACAAGATCAAGGTGGGATTGCAGCAGTTGATGGCAGGTTCCAGAAACTGGGAGGTCGGCTATATCAGCAGGAAGGATATCTTTTCCCTGAGCGAGGAGTGCGCCAAGATCACCGGCATTCCGTATGTCATGGATGCTTTCAAGGAAGAAGCGCTCCAGATCATCGACGCCTGACCTTTCCAAGGCCGATGGAAGAGGCTGTGCGACAACCCGGGATCGTAAACCATGGGAGAAAGCCGAACGTTCCTTCCGATCACGGTTCGATACCTCACCATGATCGACATGCCCGTTCGTCCTGAGGTATCGAAGGACGAACGAGAGAGAGCCGTGCATGGATCTCGGTTGTGAGACAGACTTTCACATCGGCTTTGGTGGGGGGGTGGTCCACCCGCCCCCTTTTGCCACCGCCTCGGGTGTCGTTCACTTCTTTGCGGCTCTTCCGTAAATTGACAAGCACCCTATGCCATCGTATTGTAATTCAGGGAAACGAACACCAAGGCGCCCACCCTCTTTCGATCGCTCCTCTCCCTGCCGCCTGCTCTATCCCAGCCCGCTTCTCCGGAGAGGGATCCGGCATGAGCTCAGCCGGATGCACCGAAGGAGGGGAGCGGAGGTTTTCTGATGGTTTCGAAAAAGTACAACATCTCCAGCGAAATTTATGGCCGTTTCAAGGCCTTTCACGAGCTCATGGGAATCAAGATCCGTGAGATCCTGCTCGTCTCGAGCCCTTATGACGCTTTCATCATGGAAGAAGACGGGAGCCTTGCCTCCCGCATCATCAATGAGTACAGCGGGCTCAACCTGAGCCAGCCCCCCCGGGTCACCCGGACCCCTTCGGCCTATGCCGCCCTGGAACACCTGAATGAAAAGAAGTTCGACATGGTGATCGCCACCCCGCACATGGAGGACATGGATGCTTTTTCCCTGGGTGGGGAGATCAAGAAACTGAAGCAGGACCTTCCCGTCATCCTCCTGGCTCACGGCACCCGGGGCGTTTACCCGCCGCCGGAGAACAAGGATTGCAGCGGGATCGACAAGATCTTCATCTGGTCCGGTAATTCCGACCTGCTCCTGGCCCTTGTCAAGAACGCGGAAGACCGCATCAACGTGGATTTTGACACCAAGAGGGCGAACGTCCGTGTCCTCATCCTGGTGGAAGATTCTCCGGTCTATTACTCCTCGTTCCTGCCCCTCATCTACAAGGAGATCGTGAGGCAAACCCAGGCCGTGCTCGAGGTGGGGCTCAATGAGGAGCACCGGCTTCTCACCATGCGTGCGAGGCCGAAAATCCTTCTCGCCACGACCTACGAAGAGGCGATCGCCCTGTTCAACAAGTTCCGGCCTTTTCTTTTCGGAATCATCTGTGATTCCCGCCTTCCCAGAGGCCATGACCTGGACAACGAGGCGGGATTCGAGTTGCTCTCCAAGTCCCGCTCGGAAATCCCGGATCTCCCTCTTCTCATGATGAGCTCGGACCCAAAAAACAAAGAGCGGGCTGCCCGGATCCCTGCGGTGTTCCTGGACAAGAATTCACCCAACCTCCTCGCCGAGCTGCACGACTTCTTCATCCATCACCTGGGTTTCGGGGATTTTGTTTTTCGCCTGCCTGACGGCAAAGAAGTCGCCCGGGCTTCCAGCCTTCGGGAGCTGGAAGAGAAGGTGGCGATCATCCCTGAGGAAGCCCTCTGGTATCACGGCAAGCACAATCACTTTTCCCGATGGCTGATGGCCCGCTCGGAAGTCGCTCTCGCGTCCTCGTTCCGCGAAGTGAGCGCCTCCGATTTCGGGAACGCGGAGGAAGCGAGGGATTTCATCATTTCCAACATCCACGCCCTTCGCAAATGGCGGCAAAAGGGGGTCGTCGCCCAGTTCAAAGCCTCCAGCTTCGACCCGGACGTCAATGACTTCGTCAAGATCGGCCAGGGTTCCCTTGGGGGCAAAGCGAGGGGGTTGGCTTTCATGTCCGCCCTCCTCCAGGAGAACCCCAGGATTCACGAAAGCTACCCGGAGGTCAACATTGAGATCCCCAAGACCCTGGTGGTCTGCACCGATGGGTTTGAATCATTCATTTCCCGGAACCGGCTGGAGAATTACGCCAAGGAGGATTTCACGGATGATCAGGTGACGGAGGGTTTTCTCAGGGCCGAGATGCCGGAATGGATCGTGAGAGAGCTGGAGGCGTACCTTGCCCACGCCGATTATCCGCTCTCCGTGCGGTCATCCAGCCTCCTGGAGGACGCCCAGTTCCAGCCTTATGCCGGCCTCTACACGACGTACATGATCCCCAACAACCACCCTTCCCTTTCCGTCCGGCTGCAGCACCTGGTCAAAGCGATCAAGCTGGTGTACGCTTCCACGTATTTTGAAGGGCCCAAGGCCTTTTCAAGGAGTATTCTCAACCAGCCCCATCTGGAGGCGATGGCCGTGATCGTGCAGGAACTCACGGGTCAGGAATTTGGAGACTATTTCTACCCCTCCATCTCCGGCGTGGCCCAGTCCCACAACTTCTACCCTGTCTCTCCCATGAAGCCCGAAGACGGGATATGCCTCGTTGCCCTGGGTCTTGGGAAGACGGTCGTGGAAGGAGAAAGGGCCCTGCGGTTCTCTCCCAGGTATCCCCAAATCCTGCCCCAGTTCTCAACGGTGGACGACATTCTCACCAATGCCCAGCGCTTCTTCTACGCCCTCAGGGTCAGGAATTATCCCGCAGACCTCAAATTCCGAGAGTATTACAACCTGGAAAAAAGAGAAGTGGACGAAGCGGACGCTGAATACCCTGTCACGGCCCTCTCAAGCACCTATATTCCTGAAGAGCACAGAATCCGGGACGGCGTTTTCCCGCGGGGGCACCGGATCCTGACGTTTGCGCCGATTCTCAAGTACAATCTTTTCCCCCTCCCTCAGATTCTGGCAGACTTTCTGGACCTGGGCCGCAGGGGGATGGGCTGCCCCGTGGAAATGGAATTCTCCGCGAACCTCAACTCCGGGGAGCACAAAAAAAACAGCTTCTATTTCCTCCAGATCAGGCCGATGGTCGCGGAAGGCCAGCGTCTGGAAGTGGACATTACCCGCCAGGATTGGGACAAAGCCTTCTGTCGTTCGAGCCAGGCTCTCGGCAACGGGAAGAACGAGGAGATTGCCGACATCGTCTACGTCAAACCCGAGGAGTTCAGGCTTGAGTCCACAGTGCAGATGGCCGAGGAGATCGGCCAGATCAACGCGGCCCTGGCCAAGGAAAACCGACCCTACTTGCTCGTCGGCCCCGGGAGATGGGGCTCCGCTGACCGCTGGCTCGGCATTCCCGTGACGTGGAAAAATATTTCAGGGGTCCGGGCTGTGATCGAGCTCCGGAATGAGACGATCAAGGCGGATCCCTCCCAGGGGTCACACTTTTTCCAGAATATCACCTCCCTCGGTATCCAGTACATCACCGTCACCGAAGACGGGGGCGGAGGAGATCGCTTCGACTGGAAATGGGTCGGCTCCCTGCCCTCCGTGAAAGAGCTGACCTTTGTTCGCCATGTCCGGCTCGAAACGCCTCTGACCATAAAAATAGACGGCAGGACATCCCGATGCGTCATAGTTGCAGACGGCTGAATAGCATGATACATATCCGGTGTTTCAATGGTTTGCGTGCCGTGTCTATACGGGGTATGGGGTCTTTGTGAAGTGACTGGCGGGAGGCCGCTCTCCTTTTCGTGACTTATCCGTGGGGGAAGCCGCCGCCCTGAGCCTGTCGAAGGGAATGCGGAGGGGTCGGAAATCCCCCAGGGATAAGTCACTCAAAAGACCAGGCCGGGAGACTTGGCCGCCTATGGCGGCCGCGGAACGAAAGAAAGGCTCCATACCCCGAGAAGACGAGAATAAAATCAATGGTATCCTCAGTGAGAAACGGAAGTGACCATCGCAGCGAAATAGGAGGAAAACTATGTCAGACATCCTGCAGTTGATCAAAGCGAGAGATCCTGGTGAGAAGGAGTTTCATCAAGCTGTGCATGAAGTGGTGGAGACGGTGAAACCGGTTCTGGACCGCAACCCCCAATACCGTGACATGGCCGTTCTGGAGAGGATCGTGGAGCCGGAGCGGGTCATCATCTTCCGGGTGCCCTGGATGGATGATCAGGGCCAGATTCGCGTGAACCGGGGTTTCCGGGTGCAGATGAACAGCGCCATCGGCCCCTACAAGGGCGGGATACGCTTCCACCCCTCCGTGAACCTGAGCATCCTCAAGTTCCTCGCTTTCGAGCAGGTCTTCAAGAACGCCCTGACGACCCTCGCCATGGGCGGCGGCAAGGGGGGCTCCGATTTTGACCCCAAAGGCAAATCCGACAACGAGGTGATGCGCTTCTGCCAGAGCTTCATGATGGAGCTCTACCGCCATGTGGGCCCGGACACGGATGTCCCGGCAGGAGACATCGGCGTGGGAGCCCGCGAAATCGGGTACCTCTTCGGCATGTACAAAAGGCTGGCGAACGAATTCACGGGCGTGCTGACGGGCAAGAGCCTCACCTGGGGCGGGAGCCTGATCAGGCCCGAGGCGACCGGTTACGGCTGCGTCTATTTTGCCGCCGAGATGCTCGGTGCCCGCAACGATTCCCTCAACGGAAAAGTATGCCTGGTGTCGGGATCAGGGAACGTGGCCCAGTTCACGACGGAAAAACTGATCGAGCTCGGCGCGAAAGTCGTC
>JAGUZM010000169.1 GCA_020060805.1 Deltaproteobacteria bacterium
AAGCGAAACTCGATTCCCGGGTTCCCCGCCCTGGCGAGACGGATCATTTCTTCGCTGAAATCGACTCCCACCCCCCTCCTCGGATTTAACGCGCTCAAAAGCTCGCCGGTACCACATCCCAGCTCGAGCACCGAGCTTCCCTGTGGAACCAGGAATTGCAGATACCTTGTTTGATCATCATAATAGTATTGGTTTTTTCCCTTCCAGAGATGGCGTTCCTGTGCAAGCCCGTCGAAGCGCTTGACGAGTTCCTGTTTTGTCATCTCATCCAGCATGAAAGAAAGTGCCTAAAGTGTCGAAGGTGCCTGAATTGCCTAAAATTCAAAAAGCACGGCCGCCTTGTGGCGGGCGCGCGCTACGATCATTCTTCTTTTCTCTTCCTTGTACCGTGTACCTTGCGCCGTGCACCTTTATTATCTCTTGCTTCCTTTTTTCCGTGCACCTTGCGCCGTGAGCCGTGCACCCTTCCCACATACCACTTATACGTCTCTTCGATGCCTTCCCTGAGAGAAATCCGGCTCCTCCAGCCCAAGGACTCTAGCCGGCTCACATCCAGAAGTTTGCGAGGAGTACCGTCAGGTTTGGAGTTGTCATAGCGAATTTCACCCTCAAATCCCACAATCTCCTTGATGAGTTCAGCAAGTTCCCTGATAGTGATATCATTGCCGACGCCGATGTTGACCATCTCATCTTCATCGTAGTGCTTCATGACGAACAGGCACGCATCCGCGAGGTCATCCACGTGGAGGAACTCCCGCCGAGGCGTGCCCGATCCCCAAATGGTCACAGTTTTCTTGTCACTCGTCACTCGTAACTCGTCACTTATTTTGGCTTCATGAAATTTCCTGATCAACGCCGGGAGGGCATGGCTCGTCTCGAGGTCGAAATTGTCTCCCGGCCCGTATACGTTTGTCGGCATGACTGAGACGAATTTGGCCCCATACTGCCTGTTGTAGGACTGACACATTCGGATCCCCGCGATCTTCGCAATCGCGTACGGCTCGTTCGTGGGCTCAAGTTTCCCAGTGAGCAGGTATTCCTCCTTCATGGGTTGAGGACATTCCCTCGGATAGATGCACGAACTCCCGAGAAAGAGCAGTTTTTTCACATCCGTCTTGTAGGATGCGTGGATGACATTACTCTGGATCATCAGGTTGTTATAGATGAACTCCGCAGGATAAGTGTTATTTGCGAGGATGCCTCCCACCTTTGCCGCCGCAAGAAACACGTATTCCGGTTTTTCCATTTTGAAAAAAGCTTCAACCTCGGCCTGCCGCGTCAGATCGATCTCTTGGCGGGATCGGAGCACAAGGTTGGAATACCTTTCAGATTGAAGTTTTCTCACGATGGCTGACCCAACCAATCCCTTGTGTCCAGCCACATAGATCCTAGCATTTTTCCTCATTGTAATTTCACCACAGACGAACAGAGACTTTTCCCTCTGCCGACGTTAGCAGAGGGAAAGGATTTCTCAGGCTCAAAGAATGAATCTCTTTATTTGCGCTTTGGGGTGCTTGAAATTAACCAGCAGACCTATTTGAAATCCCGTTGCTTTCAGGTAATGCAGCAACTGTGCCTCATGAATTTTTTCTATAGAATCAACGGTTTTCAATTCGATAATAATTCGGTCTTCCACTATGATATCTGCATAGTAATCTCCAACTTCTTTCCCTTTGTATCTAACTTTGATCGGACGCTGACTTTCAGCCTTCAAACCCCTCGCCTGCAATTCTGCTATCAACGCATTCTCGTATACTTTCTCCAGAAAACCACTACCAAGCTCCCTGTTAACTTCAAAAACCGCTCCATTAATCTGATAAGTCAGATCATTGATATCCATTTTGCTCTTTGACCACTCCGATGGACACCCTTTTGGCCGAGCAGGTCGCTCGGCCAAAAACGTCTGTGAGCGTCTGTGGTTAAGCTTCCTTGGCTCGTCACTTGTCACTCGTTACTTTGCCCCAGTATCCTGAACCCGCTCTCCCTGCACAGCTGGTCTCTTTGGGCTTCCTCCAAGTCGGATTTCACCATCATCGTGACCATCTCTTGAAAAGAAATCTTCGGCTCCCATCCGAGAGTCTTTCTGGCCTTCGAAGCATCCCCTAACAGTTCGTCCACTTCCGTCGGCCTGAAATATCTTGGGTCCACCTCGACAACCACATCTCCCTTCTGCATGGTTGGCACTCGTGACTCGTCACTCGTCACTTTCTTGACGACCCCCACCTCTTTAACGCCTTTTCCCTTCCATTGAATCTCTGCCCCGATTTCTCTGAAAGCCAGTTCCACAAACTCCCTGACCGAATGGGATTTTCCTGTGGCAATCACGTAATCATCCGGTTCCTTCTGTTGCAGCATCAGCCACATGGCCTTTACAAAATCCTTGGCGTGGCCCCAGTCCCTTTTTGCGTCAAGGTTTCCCAGGTAAAGTTTCTTTTGCAGCCCGAGTTTCATACGGGCGACCGCCCGGGTGATCTTTCTGCTTACGAAAGTCTCACCACGAATTGGCGATTCATGATTGAATAGGATGCCGTTGCAGGCAAACATACCGTATGCCTCCCTGTAGTTCACACAAATCCAGTAAGCATAGAGCTTTGCCGCTCCGTAGGGGCTCCGGGGGTAAAAGGGTGTTTTCTCTGTTTGGGGTATCTCCTGGACCTTGCCGAAAAGCTCGCTCGTCGAGGCCTGGTAAAAGCGGACCTTTTTCGTCATATCCAGGATTCGGATCGCTTCGAGGAGCCGCAAAGTCCCGAGAGCATCCGCATTGGCTGTGTACTCAGCCGTCTCGAAGGAAACCATGACATGGCTTTGCGCAGCCAGGTTATAGATCTCATCAGGCTGCACTTCCTGGACAATTCGGATCAAGTTGGTCGCATCCGTCAAATCCCCATAGTGCATGCGGAAACGGACATCCTTTTCATGAGGATCTTGGTACAGATGATCCACCCTCCCTGTATTGAAGGAAGACGACCTCCGCTTGATCCCATACACCTCGTAGCCCTTGCCCAAGAGCAACTCAGCCAGGTAAGCCCCGTCCTGACCTGTAATCCCAGTGATCAATGCCCTTTTCATAGTCTTATCGCACCCTCAGATTTTTCAGCAGTTCTGATACATTCACGACCCAAGTACCGTCGGAGAGTTTGTAGGTAGCTTTCGTGCGGCATACTATAAACTTTTTCTTGACGCGGCCCTTCTCCGCCTCATCCAAGGCCCTGAGGCCCGCAGAATCAGCCATATCAGGGCTCTCCTTAAGTTTACACTCGACACCTACAACCCTTCCACCTCCCTTTTCTAAAACCAGATCCACCTCCGGCCCGTTGGCGGTTCGCCAATAATGGATCGTCATCGACTCCCCCTGGGAACCAGCCTGCCTCAATATCTGTCCGAATACATAGGACTCCCATATAGGGCCTGCAAGAGATGAATTAAATAAGTCCTCCTCGGCACGAAATCCGGCCAGAAAAACCGCCAGACCCGTGTCCAGGAAGACGAGCTTAGGAGACTTGATCAACCGTTTGGTCCGATTTCCATAATATGTTTCGATCAAGGTGACGACGGCAGAGGTTTGAAGAAGACCCAGCCATTTGCGGGCCGTGTTGGGTGCGATCCCGGTGTCTCTAGCGAGGTCTGAGTAGTTGAGGACTTGAGATGAACGGAGCGCGCAAGCTCGAACAAAACGGTTAAAATCCTGCAAATCCACAACCCGCAGGATGTTGCGCACATCCCTCTCCAGGTAGGTCGCCACATACGCCGGGAACCACAAATCCGACTCCGCCCCAGAATGCAGCTCCGGATATCCGCCAAGGAAAATATACGATGTCTCATCTATCGCCTTCCCGGCATCGAGCAATTCGGCCCTCGACAGGGTATAGAGGTTCAAAACCGCACACCTGCCT
>JAGUZM010000239.1 GCA_020060805.1 Deltaproteobacteria bacterium
ACAGCCAGGGATCCCTTCTTCCACGTGGTGAAATCGCCCTGGATGTCAACGACGATCACCCCGAGCTTCGGCTTTGCCCCGGCCGATGCGGCAAAAGAGAGGGTGCACATCCCGAGCACGAGCCCCGCGACGATAAGAAACAGAACGTACTTCATAACCATACCTCCTTTCATGATGGACCATTGTTAGCCTCAGGCTCGCCTTCCCGACCCCGTTGTCTCAGCCTGCCCGGTGCATGACAAAGCCAAGCAGAGGAAAGGCGAACCTCCTGTACGAGCAATCCCTCCACCAGGTCAAGCCTTCTCCTTTTCATATAGCGGGGTTGATGGGGAAAGTAAATAGCCTTTCTGGTCCCTCGAAAAACCGGACCGCCCCAAAGGTAAGGTGTCTTTTGGGATAGGGTTTCATGACGGCAGGGCGGTCTCCGAGCGATTCCACGTCGTGGTAGTTCTTTTTTTGATGGCTTTTTATCTTGACATGTTTGATAGACAAGAGTATCCAACCCAACACCTAAATACAAAAAATGTGGATACTTGATGAATCAGGCCATGTTTTCCGGCAGTGTGCTGCTGGAAAACGCCATGGAGGAGAAACCGGCGTGGGCAGAGCGCCTCGCAGGAGAGGGAAAGCTTGAGAAAATCAAGGTCAAACCCCCGGCCCTCTGGTACAAGGTCGTCTACTTTGCGTTCGGTTACGCAGCCCTCCTCTTCGGCGTCTACCTACTTATTGGAGGGATTCTCTACAGTTCCTCTATCCGGCTTCACTGATCCCGGGACTCGGAAACCGAATCCCCAATTCCCGTTCGCGTGCCTTCCCTGAGGTAAACTGGAGCCAATCGTGACAATCAAAAGGAGGGGTTGAAACCCCTCCCCCGCGACCTGTGGATTGTTGCCTGAAAACCCGCCTCCGGACGGGAAGCCCTCCGCCCTAGGACGACGCGCCCGCAGGAGGGGCAACTTCCTTCAGTTTTCCGAGCCCCTTGGTCAGCTCCATCAGCACGCCGAGCCCTTCCTTCACCTCTTTACCGGAGCTTGCCCAGAGCAGGCCGAAAGGACCGATGTCCTTGGCGCCCTTCAAATCCAGTTTCGACGGCATATCGGCAAAAGCTTCCAGGAAGGCGATGGTCTGTGGGGTGGTTAGTTTCTTGGCGATGCCGAGCAGGGCCACCAGGCCGTCGCCGATCTGGTCGATGTCCTCCGGTGTGTAGGCTTTGGCGATCTTTGCACGCACGCCCAGGGTGGCGTTGAGGATTCGGAACACCCCCCTCTGCTCCATGTCGTCCAGGTAGTTGATCACTTGGGGCACGGAAGCGCGGAGCAACGGCTCCAGGGTAGTGACAAAGTCAACGATGTTTCCCAGCTGTTTGAGGGAATAGGTAATGTTGCTGACGCTCCTCAGGAGCTGTTTGAACATCTCCAGGAGGTCTTTGAGTTGAAAACTGGACTCCACGTCCTGTAGCTCCTTGACCAGCAGCTTGACCGCGTTGTTGGCAAGGGGGCTGAAATCCTCCCTGAACTCGCTCACGCTCCTGGCCGTCTCAACGAAGGGAGCGATCTGCGATTCGATGCGCTCCAGCCTCTGCAGAATCAATTCTTCGTTCGTCATGGGCTCCTCCTTGATTTCTTATCAAAAGCTCTGGCGCATCTTGCCGGCCATGGTCATTTGGTTTTCAAGGGGCAGTTCGCTCCCTTTGAGCATCAAGTTCCAATAGACCCACTTGAACATCATCTTGCCGTAGTAGTTCAACGTGCTCTCACCGAGAAGGTCAAAGGGGCCGAGGCCGGGGAAAGGGAATTTGCCCGGCAGGGGTTCGGTCTGGTAGTTGAAGTCGATCAACAAGGCCCTCTCGTACCCTGAACAGATGAAGCAGGTCGAGTGGCCGTCAAACGTGGCTCTGGGTTCCTCCCCGTCGATTTCGCGGACCAGGTTCTCCACCACGGTGTCTGACTCGTAGTGGGCCACGGCTCCAGCTTTGGAGGTTGGGACATTGGTGGCATCACCGACAACGTAGATGTGGTCATATTTCTTGGCCTTGAGAGTAAAGTGGTCGGTGTCCACGTAGCACATGGGATCCCCGATTCCCGAATCCGCGACGAACTGCGCTCCGAAGTTGGGCGGGATGGCGATCAGGAGGTCATAGGGGATTTTGTCTCCCTTGTGGGATTCAATCGTCTTTTCCTGAGCATTCACCTGAGCGATATCGAAGTTCCCGGTGAACTTGACGTCCTTGAGGTTGGCGAATTCGCCGAACTTCCTGGAAGCCACCGGTTTCGTGAAAATGCTTCCCAGGGGTGATACGAACTCGATCTCCACCTTGTCCCGGACGCCGTTCTTGGCAAAAAACCAATCCGCCATCAGAACGAATTCGATGGGCGCCACCGGGCACTTGAAAGGCAGTTCCGCGATATCGAGCACGACTCGCCCGGATTTGAAATACCGGAGCTTTTTCTGGAGCTGGACCGCTCCGTCGAGCGTGTAAAAGTCGTGGATGTTTCCCCGCCAGTCGTCCATCATCCCCTCCACTTCCTGGGGGACGATCCGGCAGCCCGAGGCAATGACCAGCCAATCGTAGCTGTATTTCCCCTTTTTACACTCGACCTGGCGCTGGTCAGGGCTGACGCCGACCACCTCGTCGAGGATGAATTCCACTCCCTGGGGAATGAACTCTCTTTTCGGCTTCATGCAATCCTCGGCCGTGTACACCCCAAAAGGAATGAACAGCCACCCGGGTTGGTAGTGATGCATCTCGTCGTTGTCGATGATTGAGATCTTCCATTCCGACTCGCTCAATTCCCTGCGTAACTTGGTGGCGACCATCGTCCCACCGGCGCCAGAGCCCAAAATAAGAACCTTTTTCATTCTCCTTTACCTCCCCTATGAATGTTCATGTAACCTTCTTGAAAAAAATAAAAAACCCCCCGCCTGCTCTTCAGCCTGGGAGCAGCATCCTCTATCCGAACGGACCGGAGTCCCACATTGTGGGCCAAACCTAATATGTTGAAGATCCGGTGTCAAGAACCATTTTGGTTCTCCCCGAACACACGACAGGTTTTGGGCATGGGCAAAAGCCTTGTAAAAAGAAGGAGAAGGGGTCGGGCGGGAGTGGACCGAAGCTCTGTTTTTGACGATCCGATTCCCCTGTGGGATGGGTGAGGCTTGTTTTTCACAGCGATATGGGGGCTTTTGCGACAGATCCCATGTCATAATAATACCTTGACTTGGCTACCACCAGGTAGTAGTTTTTGTACTAGGAATGATGGAAGAAAAGCGCTTTCGATTTTAGAAAGCCCTGTAACCAAAGGAGATCAAAAAGAAAAGTTGCATCGTCTTATGATGGGGTGCAAGAGTACGTAGAAAAGAATAGGAGGCGGGGTCATGGAGGACGTCCAATTCGTATGCGCTGCTTGCGATAAGTCCTATGAAGGGAACCTCAAGGATGTGATGACGGAGTGCCGGGTGTGCGGCCGGATTCACTGCAAAGACTGCGTGGACGAGCACGGACAGTGCGTCGAGTGCGCGGACAGGAAGCCGGCCAAAAAGTAGACTCCCGGCTGTCTCGGGTTTGGCGGGTCAGATGCCCGGGAAAGAGCAGCTGATATTGACCACATCGCCAGTGGGGTGGAGCGAGATGTTCGATCAAAATACGGACACGGGGGAATCCCGAGGATGCGAGAAGAGAAGGGAGAAGAGCCCCCAGTTGGAGAGGTCGCCGGAAGACGTCGCCAGACTGGTCTATGAATACCAGGACCTCTTTGAGCTAGTCCCCTGTTACATCACGGTGCAGGACAGGAGCTATCGCCTCATCCGGTACAACCGGGAATTCTCGGAAAATTTCGATGCGAAACTGGGGGACTATTGTTACAAAGCCTACAAGGATCGGAGCGAAAAATGCCCGATTTGCCCCGTGGAGAAAACGTTCGAGGACGGGAAATCCCACCTGAGCGAGGAGTCGGGATACGATAAGGAGGGGAAAAAGAAACACTGGGTCGTCAAGACGAATCCCATCAAAAATTCCAAGGGTGAGACTGTGGCGGCCATGGAGCTGTCCCTGGATATCACCCACATGAAAGAGCTCGAGGAGCGGCTGAAGGTGTCGGAGCAGAAGTACCATGCCATTTTCGACAACATACCCAACCCGGTCTTTGTCCTGGATGTGGAGAACCTGGTGATCCTGGACTGCAACGAGAGCGTGGAGGCGGTTTACGGCTATTCCATGGCCGAGATCACGGGAAAATGCTTTCTGGAGCTTTTCCGGCGGGAAGAAAGGGATGAAAACGCCCTGAGCCTCAAGAACTGCGATTTCAAAGATCAGGTGAGGCATCTGACCAAAGATCGAAAGATGATCTACGTGAACATCCAGGTTTCACCCTCAAAGTACCTGGGCCGCGACGCCCTCATCGTGACAACGAGCGATATCACCCAGCGGGTTGAGATGGAGCAGCAGCTCATCCAAACGAGCAAGATGGCGACCCTCGGAGAAATGGCCACGGGGGTTGCCCATGAGCTGAATCAACCCCTTTCCGTGATCAAAACGTCGAGCAGCTTCTTCATGCGAAAAGTGAACAAGAGTGAACCGATAGAGGCGAAGACCCTTCTCACCATGGCGAACAAGATCAGCAGCAACGTGGACCGGGCGACAAAGATCATCAACCACATGAGGGAATTCGGCCGGAAATCCTTAGACAGCAGAGAGAAAGTGGATGTGAACAAAGTGCTCCGGAATGCCCAGGACATTCTGAGTCGCCAGCTTGAACTCCGGGGGATCAAGGTGGTCTGGGCTCTGCAGGAAAACCTGCCGATGATCCTGGCGGAGCCGAGCAGGCTGGAGCAGGTGATCATCAACCTGCTGATGAACGCCCGGGATGCCATTGAAGACAAGATGGAGAGCGGGAGAGGCAGGAAAGGAGAAGAGAAGATATTCATAAGGACGTTTGCGGACCACACGACGGTGACGATCGAAGTGAGGGATACGGGTCTGGGTATTCCCGAAGCGGTGATGGGGAAAGTTTTCGAGCCCTTTTTCACAACCAAGAGGGCAGGAAAAGGAACCGGCCTGGGCCTTTCCATCAGTTACGGTATCGTCAAGGACTTCGGAGGAGCGATCCATGCGTTTTCAGAGAAGGAAGGGGGGGCCCGCTTCGTGATCGAGTTTCCTGTACCGGGTAAAGATTCGCATGAGAAAGACCGGTCATGAGAGCCACGGGGGATGAAGGGCAGGCCTCTCGGTCGGCCGGGAAATAGGATTCAAGAGATTTTGGGGACAACTTTTGAAACGCAGCTCAAGAGGGAGGGAGGAGTGCCATGGCAAAAAAGATCCTGATCATGGATGATGACCCCACGTTCGTGGAATACCTGACCGATTTCTTCAAAGACAATGGATACGAAACATGCTTTGCCAACGCAGCGGCCGAGGGATTTGAAGTGCTCAAGAGGGAAAAGCCCGATATCATCACCCTGGACCTGGATATGCCCGAGGTGGCGGGACCCCTTTTCTACATCAAGTTTTCCAAAATGGATGAATTCAAGAACATCCCGGTGATCGTGATCAGCGGGCTGCATGCTCCCGACCGGGCGATCAAGAAAGCGGTCGCCTCTCTCAGCAAACCGGTGGATCGGGATGCGCTTCTGAAGGTTATCAAAAAAACCATAGGCTGAGGGTGTTCAAGAAATCCAGAGCAAAGCCCTTCCGATCGTTTTTCCCAGAAGCCCGAGCCAATAAAAGGGAATGATGGAAAACACAATCCTCATCGTCGATGATGAAAAGGATATCTGCGAGGTTCTCGACATATCTCTGTCCGACCTTGGTTATGAGGTTCACACCGCGGGCAGCGGCGAAGAAGCGCTCCGGGTGTTCGAGAAAATCACCCCTGCCATTGTTCTCACCGACATTCGAATGCCGGGCATGGACGGGATCGAACTCCTCAGGAGGATCAAGGAAAAGCACCGTGACACGGAAGTGATCCTCATCACCGGCCATGGCGACATGGACCTTGCCATAAAAAGCCTCAAGCTCGAAGCGACCGATTTCATCACCAAACCCATCAACGATGAACTCCTTGAATTTGCCCTCAAGAGGGCTCGGGAACGCATCTCGTCGAGGGAGAAGATCAGGGGGTATACGGAGAATCTGGAGAGGCTCGTTCGCGAGCAGTCGGAGAGGCTCGTGGAGGCCGAACGCCTGATCGCTGTGGGCCAGGTTGTAGACGGGCTTTCCTCGGCGATGAAGAACCTGACCGAAGATATCGAGGGCGGTCTGACCTATTTCAATGAGCTCCCCTGCCTCGTCTCCATCCACGATCGGAACTACAGCGTGGTCGCGGCAAACGAGCTTTATAAGAAGCGGATGGGCGACCGGGAAGGGCGGAGAAGCTGGGAGATCTATGGTGAGGGAGAAAAGGATTGTCCCGTCGTCAAGACCTTTGAGACCGGGAAGGGCCAGCGAACCAGAGAGATCATCCGGGACGGGCATGGGAAAGAGATCCCCGTGATGGTCCATACGGCTCCGATCAGGAATAAGAACAAGGAGACGGAACTCGTCATCGAGATCTCTGCGGACATCATGGAGGTCAACCGCCTGCAGGAAGAGTTGCGGGCAAGCCAGGAAAGGTATCAACAGCTCTTTGACGCGGTGCCCTGCTACATTTCGGTTCACGACAGAAACCTCAAGCTCACAGCCACGAACCGGAGGTTCAAGGAGGACTTCGGGGAAAGCACCGGGTCTTTTTGCTATGAAGTGTACAAACACAGGAATAACCCCTGCCCCGACTGCCCTGTGGCGAAGACCTTTGATGAAGAAACATCGCAGCAGTTTGAGACCGTGGTGACATCAAAGTCGGGGGAACAGCACAACGTTCTCATCTGGACCGCCCCGCTCCGCAATGCCCTGGGAGAAGTGAGCCATGTGATGGAGGTGTCCACGGACATCACCCAGATCAGAAAGCTGCAGGACCACCTGACATCCCTGGGTCTCATCCTCGGTTCCATCTCCCACGGAATCAAAGGCCTCTTAACCGGACTGGATGCAGCCATCTATTGGCTCGACTCCGGCTTCGAGAAGGGGGACAATGAGAGAGTCGACAAGGGCTTGAGCGCCCTGAAACTGATGACCCGGCGTATCCGCAACATGGTCCTCAACCTTCTGTACTATGCGAAGGAAAGGGATTTGAACAAGGAACGGGTGGAAGTGTTATCCTTTGCCCGGGAGGTCTCCAAGACCTTTGAGGCCAAGATTCACGGCCACAAGATCGATTTCATCCGTCGTTTCGACGGCGCAGGAGGGACCCTGGAGATCGACCCGGCCGTCCTCAGCTCAGCCTTGATCAATATTCTGGAGAACGCCATGGAAGCCTGCATGGAAGAAAAATCCAGAAAGGATCACCAGATCGTCTTCACCGTGAAGGGAGATCATGATCAGGTTATGTTCGGGATCGGGGACACCGGCGTGGGCATGGACAGGGCGACCAGGGAAAACATGTTCACCCTCTTTTTCTCCTCAAAGGGGAGCAAGGGGACAGGCCTCGGCCTTTTCATCTCGAATGAAATCGTCCAGCAGCACGGGGGATCCATCAAGGTCGACTCCGAACATGGCCGCGGGACGGAGTTCAAAATCACGGTGCCCCGAACGCTCTCCCAAAAAGCAAAGCCTACCCATCCTTGACGTCTTTCCTTGCGGGAATCTTGGATTCACAGGGAACCTTGGTCTGGCAGAGCCCGCAGCCGTAGCCGTCAAAACCATAGCGGGATTTGGTATGCTCGGCCGATGTGGTCCAGATGTGCAGGCGGCACTTAAGTTTGTCATGGCCCGACTCGGACAGGGCCCCCACCGGGCACCGTTGGATGCATTTCCCGCAAATGCCCTGCGTGAAAAAAAGGCAGTAATCGTGGTGGTCCTTGTACGGTCTCGGGGTGGGGGGAATCTTGACGGCGGCCACAACCGAGCCGACGCGATGGGCTTTTCCCCGGGGAGTGATGAGGCCGTCGCAAAGGCCGAATGTCCCGAGTCCTGAAGCATAAGCCGCATGGCGCTCCGACCATGTGGAAGCAAAGACGAACCGCCCGGATTCTTTCCTCGCCCATTGGGGGAGAGGGCGGGGGCAACCGCCTGGTGACCCGCTCCTTCCAGAGCTCGGACCACATGGCTCCTCAGCTTTTCATTCACGATCTCCCCGAAGATCCTGGCCCTGGCCCATCTCTCGGAGGGGAACATCGTCTCTTTCCGATTGTCCGACTTGGTCGGCTCGGTTTGAGGCAACACCCAACTGATGACCGTGAGGTCTTCGGCCTTCTCCCGGCCCTCCGGGAAGGTGAGAGAAAAGATCTCCAGGGGCGTCCAGTGATAATTTTCGACGCAATCCTTGTACTGGATATAGATAGGGTCGTCGCCGCTTGAAAAACCGACCAGGGGTGTGTCGAAAGCCCTGTCGTTTGCCTTGTTCTGCAAGGTGTTTTCTGGGGATGTCTCGATAAAGTCTCTGATCGCAGACGCTATCCACGATCCGATATCCGCGTTTTCCCGGGAAGTCATTTCCGTTCCTCCTGCACTGTCCTCAGCCTGAATCTAACTAGAAGCGGGAAAAGAATCAAACAGAATGTTCGTGGAGGCAACGAAAGAGGGTGATAGGGGCGTGCGGGTATCAGATCCCGAGGGCTTTGAAAAGAAAGGAACGCCTGGGTTTGTAGAGGCAGGTTTCATGGGAGATGAAAGGCTCAGCCCCCCATTTCTTCTTGAAAAAAGTGACCCCCCTGCTGATGCCAAGGCCCAGGTTCATAAACCGCTTGCACTGTCTAAGGGCGTCTTTCACAGCTTCGTGGAGCAGAAGGTCCGACGCTCCGGGGATGTGAATCTTGCCGGACCTGAAGTTAAACATGTAGAAACCATAGTTTTCCGCCCCGTATTCCGCGACGGTAAACGCAACGAGCCTCCCTTTCCCGTCCCTCGCGCTCCACAAGGCAGTTGAAGGCGTGCGAGACACATACGCCGGGACTCTGGCGAAAATGTACCGCGAAGGGTCTTCAATGTCGCGCCGTGCGGAAAACTCCTCGATCATCCGGACATGCTCATCAGAAAGGGCTGTTCCTTTTTCGCAGACGAGCTCACGGGATGTACGGGTAACCATGTTTCGCAGTTTGCTTTTCAAACGAAGGTCGGAAACGCTCAGGCGGTAATAGGCGTCTCCGGCCGCTCTTTTCCTGGGCCTGCCCCACGATGGGATGGAAGGGGTCATCAGGGAGATGAGGCTTGGCTGGAACTCTTTGACGGAGAGTTCCAGGAGCTCCCTCAACCGTTCGACGTCGAAAGGGCTCTCCAAGGGGTAGCCGACGAAAATGAGCGTTCCTCCGGAGACAAAAAGCACGTGGTCGTGGAAGAGAAAGGGTTCTGCGTCGGTAACGGCAACGACGTAGTCCGGCAGTTGCTCCGGGACGTAGGCGTGCCGATGGATTAGGTCGCGATCACTCGCTGTGAGCATGATCAGTGCCTTATGTCATAGCCTTGAGCGCCAAGGAGACGGCAAATGCCTCGGACATGGGGAGCACCGACAAAGGCGACGGCACCGCCCTTTTCCAGATAGCCCTGCATTCTCTCGAAAAGGATCGCGTCGCGGCGTTCGATCACTTCGCCGGAACGGCTCGGAAACCCGGTCGAGAGGGAAAGGAGCTTTTCCAAATCCCCTTCCAGATAGTGAGCGGCGTACTCCTTCACATAATCGGGCCACCGGTGAGCCATGCCGAGGAAACGGATTATCCTGTCCAGGGACAGGGTTTCCAGGACTTCAATCTGCTCCTCGATGGTTTCCAGAAAAACGACCGGTTTGTTGAGCTCAAGGGCCAGATGATACGCTTCCAGGTCCACGGAGTGTTTCCATCCCCTGCTTTCAAGATAATGGGTCCAGATCGTGAAAAAGGCCATCCAGGGCTTCATGCCCCTGACCATTTCGTAAATCAGGTCAAGGCCTCTGAAACGGTGCAGGCTGCCGTCAGGGCCGGAAAACACACCTCGCCCTGAAGGGATCAAGGCCCGGCGTATGCCCGCGATGACGGCCCCATCCAGGAGTTGAAAGAGATGCTGAGGGGACGGCGCGTCCATGCCCGCTTTGGATACCTTTTCCATGCTCTTTGGGTCCAAAGGCCCTTCGATGATGACCGTCTCAGCGGCTCTCAGATAAGGGGTGAGGGAATTCCTGAAGCTGTGGGGGAAGAAATGGGCTGTTCCCGCGAGGTGGGAGTCTTTTCCGTTCTTCTCAACCCGCCATATCATCTTGAAGGGTTTCTCCTTGCCTTTCCAGAAGGGCATCTCGATCTTCCTCTCATCTCCCAAAACACAGTCTCAGGAATGCACTCAAGAACGATGGTTTCTTCAGGGCCAACTCGCACATTTCATAGGGCAGAACAGGCCTGCCCCCCCACTTGGTCTTGAAACGCCGGATCCCCTCATTCACGCCGAGGCCGAGGTGCAGGTATTCCTTGTCCATTTCCGCGCTGAGGCTGAGGGTTTCATGAAGCAGGAGGTCGGAGGCGCCGGGAACATAGTGCTTCTTTGAGTGACAGCCGATCAGGTAGGTGGAAAACTTCTGAGCGCTCAGGTCGATGACATAAAAGGCCGATAGCTCGTTCTGCCCGC
>JAGUZM010000523.1 GCA_020060805.1 Deltaproteobacteria bacterium
ATTCAAGACATCCCTTCTCCTCTTCCTTGGCCTTTGCTGATCCACGGACCCCTTTTCGGGGGCAACGGTGCTGGCGCGCCACCCGGGTTCGGCGCGTATGATATGAATTGATGGCAATGCAAGCAAAAAGGAACGGCCTAGCAGAGTCTCCGCGTTTTCCAGAAAGGCTTTTTCGGCCGATAAACGTTGCGACCGGATGAATAAGGAGCTTCCCAGAACCCAAGGGAGATGCGTTGTGATTTTGCGGGCGAGGGGCTGGATCGTCAAAGGGAACAAAAAACGGGAGGATGAACATGGGTAGCTTCAAAAATGTTTTTGCAGACCCTTGGGGGATCACTGGGGTTGGGGCCATTATTGGAGTCTTGGCTCCCCTTTTGCAGAGAATGGGAAACCCGGGGAACATGGGGATCTGTGTGGCCTGTTTTGACCGGGATATCGCCGGAGCCCTGGGCCTTCACCGAGCCGACATGGTCCAGTACATGCGGCCGGAAATCATCGGATTTGTGCTCGGTTCACTCGTAGCCGCCTACCTGTTCAAGGAGTTTCGGCCCAGAGCAGGATCGGCTCCGGTAGTGAGGTTCGTTCTGGGTGCTTTTGCCATGATCGGCGCTCTCGTGTTTCTGGGCTGTCCCTGGCGTGCGCTCCTGCGCCTTGCAGGAGGAGATGGAAACGCCATCCTGGGTATAGCGGGATTGATTGGAGGGATATGGGTTGGGACGCTTTTCCTAAAGAGGGGTTACAACCTGGGCCGGGCAGAGAAAGCATATGTTGGTGTGGGATGGATGCTTCCACTCATCATGCTTTTCTTCCTCGTTCTAAGAGTCGTTCTCCCTCCCCTCGAGGGACAGCCGAGGAGCGGTGTTCTTTTCTACAGCCTCAAGGGACCCGGATCCATGTACGCTCCCCTTGCTGTTTCCTTGCTGGTTGGCCTGGCAGTCGGGTTCCTTGCACAGCGCAGCCGCTTCTGCACTATGGGGGCTTTTCGTGACTTGATTCTCTTCCGTCAGACCCACCTCTTTATGGGTTTGCTCAGTTTTGTTGTCTTTGCTTTTTTGACCAACCTCATTGTGGGTCAGTTCCACCCGGGATTCGCCAAACAGCCCGTGGCCCACACCATGTCATTGTGGAATTTCGGGGGCATGGTTTTGGCCGGGCTTGCTTTTACCCTGGCAGGAGGGTGTCCCGGGCGACAGCTGTTTCTGGCAGGCGAAGGGGATGGCGATGCGGCATTGTTTGTTCTGGGCATGATCGTTGGCGCGGGGTTCGCCCACAACTTTGGTGCAGCCAGTTCGCCCGCCGGAGTGGGGCCTAATGGAATTGTAGCCGTCATCATTGGACTGGCCGTGTGCCTTTTTATCGGCTTCACCATGAGAAAAAAACCGGCCTAAGGAGGAAGGAGATGGGCACTGTCATCGATGCAAGAGGATTGAGTTGTCCCCAGCCCGTCCTGATGACCCTGGGGGAGATCAAGAAGTTGAGCAAAGGAGAAATCGATGTCCTGGTGGATACGGACACTTCTAGGGAGAACGTAAGCCGCGCTGCCCAGAGCCAGGGGTGGAAGGTGCAGGAGGTTCGAGAAGAAGGAGAAGGATACCGGATAAAGATCAAGAAGGACTAATTTAGACCGTGCTTAAATTCTTCAAAAAAAACAAATCCACGCACCCCGGGGGCGTGAAAAATAGGGATCGGGGGATACTGGTCTTCGAGAATACGAGCGAGGTGATCCGAGGGGAAAACGTTCTCAAGTCAAAGGGGTGGAATATTCGGGTGAAGGGGCCGCCGCCGGAAATCAGAACCGGGTGCGATCTGGTCATAGAGTTTCCCCTGATAGAGGAACTCAATGTGCTCAGGCTCCTTGAGGAAGCAGGCTTGGAGCCTCTGAAGGTGGTTCCCGTTCGGGGTGCACTGCTGGAGCCGGTGAATCTGTTCCAGATAAAGGACTTCGGAGAGCACCTCATGATCCGGGCAGCCAACATGAAGCTGACCGTAAACAAAAAGACCATGACGATCGTGAACGTCTCGGGCGGAGGCTGTCCTGATGTACCCTTCCTGGCACAGGAGATGGTCGGGAAGCCCCTTTCTGACGCGCCGGTGCCTAGGGCTATAGGTCACACCCTGTGCGGTTACGCCCTGCAACTGGCCTATGAGGAGATGAGACGCCAATGCTCGCAGTTGTAGGAACTGTTCCTGATCAGGAATTTCCGTTGATCGCAGGAGAAGTTCGGCTTGAAAGCGCTACCCTCATCCTGCAAGGGAGAAGAATACCGGTCAACAGGGGAACACCGGCGTTGCTCGCCGCTGCTGTTGCGGCCGGCGAAGTCCTGGGGAACGGGCTTCCCTTTGCCTATCTTGTGGGTGATATAGGTACAGGGAAGGGAAGTCGAACGCTCTACAGCCACTTGACCCAGCATCTGCCAAAGGAGGCTTTTGGCGTTCTTACCTTCCATTACTTGCAGCCGGATGTAGATTGGCACAATCGGGTGCTTTTCGCCCTGGAAGAGATGCGGCCACGTCCTGTTCTCATCGCGGACGCCGGTTTCATGTACGCGGCCAAAATGAGCGGACAAGCAGGGGCCTATGACCTTTTCACGCCCGACGCCGGAGAAATGGCCTTTCTCGCGGACGAGGAAGCGCCCCATCCCTTCTACACGAGAGGCTTCATCCTTCACGAGGACAACAGGGTTCCGGAGTTGATCACCCGGGCCTATGAGCACGACAACGCAGCGCGCATCCTTTTGGTCAAGGGAAGGCAGGATATCATCGCAGCTCGGGAAGGCCTTCTGGCCGTGGTGGATGAGCCAATGGTGGAGGCCCTCGAACCTGTTGGGGGCACGGGCGATACGGTGACCGGCATCGTTTCAGCGCTTGTGGCGTCAGGAGTGAGCGTTCAGGACTCGGCCATTCTCGCGGCAAAGATCAACAGGCAGGCCGGACTGAATGCAAACCCCACGCCAGCGACGCAGGTGTTGGAGCTTATAAAGCATATTCCCAAGGCAATGGCGGAGATTCGGAAAGAGCTGGGAGAGACATGTTCCCTTCACGCATCTTTCAAGACTTCCGGCACATGCGCATGAATCATCGTCTCAACCAGGTGGGGGAGGGGCTCCCTGCTTGATCCTACCAAGACCGTGTTTTCCTGGTGGAGCGGGATAAGGATCTTGGGAGCCTTGGTTGATGTGATGGCTTCGGCCATGCGAACCGTTACCTCACCCATCATGGCATTCGGCCATGTGATGGCCACGGGCCCGAGGATCAGGTCTACATTCGGGACGGTCCGAATCACGGGGTTTTCCCCCGTGGCACCACGGTTTGCCCCGGCCTTGAGCATCTGAGACGTGGCCACGGCATTGGTCCCCAGCGACAGTATTTCAATCGTCTCGCCGTATTGATTCTTCAGAGCCCTGATGATGGCCGCCCCGATTCCCCCACCCTGACCGTCTATCACGCAAATCCGTTTCATAAGAGGTTTGCCTATCCCCCGTCTTCTCGCATCCACCTTTTCACCCTATCAACCAGGAAGCCCGGACGATCCATCCGCCCTGGCGTGTACTTCCCTGGCCACTTACGCACGATTCAATATACCCCTTGCTCCAACCAAAGCCAAGCACAATAGCTCAACGAACGGTTTCACAAATAAGGCTAGCGGGGTCTAGCCTGACATCTGAGGGGCGCTGCCGCTCCCCCTCCTGAGTCCAATAAAATAGAGCTTGACAATAGGTGATGACCCGTTTAAATTACCACAAAGTAATATGGGGTGGCGGTTGATGAAAGATTTTATCAAAGTCATGAAGGCTCTCTCGGATCCGAATAGGGTCAAGATTATCAAGATGCTCCAGCACAAAACCATGTGCGTCTGCGAGATTCGGGAAGCCCTCCAGGTCTCCCAGCCGAGCGTTTCCAAAAACCTGAAGATCCTTGAAGATGCAGGTCTTGTAGACTTCAAGAAAGACGGCCTCTGGGTGGACTACTATCTTACGGATGGAAGCAAATCCCCTTATGTCGCGAGCCTTTTGGGCAATCTCAGGCACTGGCTGGAGGACGAGGCGCAGGTGAAAGAACTCGTGAAAAAGATCCCCCACATCCGCCGGGAAGAGGTCTGCAAGAAATAAGGCTCTATTTTTTTGCTTTGAGTAAATTACTAAATAAGTATATAAACATTCGCCAAAAAAGTCGTGATGAAAGAACGAACCAAACTTCTCATTATCATATTTACTTTTGTGGCCGCATACTACGTTCCCTGGGGGAATGAAACAGTTCGCAAATCAGGTCTCGAGGCCTTCATGATGCTCCAGGAGTATGCCAGGGAGCACGTGCTGACGTGCCTGATCCCCGCCTTCTTTATCGCCGGCGCCATTGCGGTTTTTGTTTCCCAGGCTTCGGTCCTCAAGTACTTCGGCGCCACGGCTAACAAGATTCTCTCCTACTCCGTGGCTTCCGTCTCGGGCACGGTTCTGGCGGTTTGCTCCTGCACCGTCCTGCCCCTCTTCGCAGGGATCTACACGAGGGGGGCGGGCATCGGTCCTGCAACGGCCTTTCTATATTCCGGGCCTGCCATCAATGTCCTCGCTATTGTTCTCACAGCCCGGATTCTCGGGTGGCAGTTGGGGCTGGCCAGGGCCATCGGGGCCGTGCTCTTTGCCGTTGTTGTAGGTTTGCTGATGGCTTTCATTTTCCGCAAGGAGGATGCCGCTCGAACCGCGGGCCAGATCTACCTCCCCGAGGACGGAGATAAGCAGCGAACCCTCCCGCAGGACAGTCTCTTTGTCCTCACCCTCGTGCTCATTCTGATCTTTGCCGCCTTTGCAAGGCCCGCGGAAGGCAACTCAGGACTCTGGTCGTTCATTTTCGCCGCCAAGTGGTATGTCACTGCGGCGCTTTTGATTGTCTTGGCCCTCATGCTGAAGGGCTGGTTCAGTGGAGAGGAGCGTAGCAACTGGGTGCAATCTACCTGGGGATTCATGAAACAGATATTCCCTCTCCTGGGCGGCGGGGTCCTTGTCGCAGGGTTTATGCTGGGCAGGCCGGGACATGCGGCCCTGATCCCGGAGCACTACATACAGACCCTCGTGGGGGGCAACTCCCTTTGGGCCAACCTGTTTGCCTCAGTGGCAGGGGCTCTTATGTATTTTGCCACCCTCACAGAAGTTCCCATCCTGCAAGGTCTCATCGGAGCAGGCATGGGAAAAGGGCCTGCCCTTGCTCTGCTTCTTGCAGGCCCTGCCCTTTCGCTTCCAAACATGCTGGTGATAGGGGGCGTGATGGGAATAAAGAAAACGGCGGTCTTTTGTACGATAATTGTCATTTTGTCCACCGTTGCAGGAATGCTTTACGGCTGGCTCAGTTAGGCACGCGATGCATAAAGCATTCCTCCCCAGGCTTTCCAAAAGGAATTACATCCCTGAACGCGCCAGGGAGGAATACGGGAAAGCCTTCTTGAGGGAGTTCAAGAAATCTCAGGGCATAGCCTTCGAAGAAACGCCTGCGGGCCTGGAAATCAAGGTTCTCGGGCCCGGCTGCGCCCAGTGTGACCGGCTTGAAAAGGAGCTGATCGAAGCAATGACTGAAATGGACGTCGCCGCGGACATCGAACATGTCAGGGACATCAAAGCGATCGGGCGTTACGGTGTTCTTGGAACCCCGGCCCTCATCATCAACGGAGACGTAAAGTGCGTCGGCAAGGTGCCGCCCCGAAACACGCTCAACAAATGGTTGAAGGAAGCGCAAAACAAATGAACGAGGAATTTGAGGATTGGAATGCTCTTGAGTGAGCGGGTATGGGTTATTCCATTACTCCACCACTCCAATACTCCATGTTTATTGAAGGAGGAACATCATGGATATTAAAGTCCTAGGTCCTGGCTGTCCGAAATGCCAGCAAACGGAGAAAAATGTTAAAGAGGCTGTTGCTGAAAGCGGTGTGGAAGCCAAGGTGGACAAGGTGAAAAATGTCCTGGAAATCGCCACCTACGGCGTCTTTGGAACACCGGCTGTCGTCATAGACGGCGAAGTCAAGAGCGTTGGCAAGATCCCAAGCAAGGATGAGATCAAGGCTTGGCTTCAAAAGTAAGGACCGCTGTGTCCCCCACCCCCTTCCCTCAAACTGGGGTGAGAGGCGAGGTGAGGGAGAAAGGAGAATGAAAGTGGCTAAAGAATGCTGTACACCCAGTGGTAATATCATGATCCTGGCCTGTTCCGGCGGCTCCAATGTGGGGCAACTGTCCAATCAGGCCGCGGTTGAACTCACCCAGGAAGGATTCGGCAAGATGTTTTGCCTGGCAGGCGTAGGCGGGCATCTCGGCGGCTTTGTACAGTCAGCCAAAGATGTGCCTCAGATGGTCGCCATCGATGGTTGCGAGATCGGCTGTGCCAAGGCGATCCTTGAGCATGCGCAAGTCCCCCTTAAAAGCTATATCGTACTGACGGAACTCGGGATAGGGAAGAACAAGGATTTCAACCTAAAGCGAGAAGAGATTATAAAGGTCAAAGATGAGGTGAAAAAGTCATGTCGGGGGCCCCTACTCGCGCAAACTGCTGCCGGAACAGCTACGGTAAGCTGCTGCAGTTAGCTGGAGTCTTACAGGTGAACGGTTTGAAAAGATACAGTTGGATCTTGGCGGGATTTGTCTGCATTTTTGTTACCTACTTTCATGCCTCGCAGGTTCATGCTGGAATATCCGGAAGCCAGACTGTCGAGCAGGCCTACCCCGGATTTGCCTCCGGTATCCTCAAAGGGGCGAAAATGGTAGCGATGAAGAAAGGGACCTTGCTCGTATCGGACGGTATTGAAATCAGCGAATCTCGGCTCAAAGAGACGGTGGAAAAGGCAGGCGAGAAAATCCGGGAGGAACTCAGAAAAAACCTGTTTTTCATCCTGGAACAGGAGACCATGAAAGAGGTCCTTGTGAGAGAGGCCAGATCATCCGGCGTGGTCACAAAGGGCCTTTCAGAGATGGAAGCCATTCAGACCTTTTTGGATCAGAAGTTTCGTGATGTTCAGGTGTCGGACGAGGAAGCAAAGGCGTTCTATGAAACCAATAAGGCCATGGTTGGGGGGCTGCCTTTCGAGCAGGTGAAAGAGGCCATTCAGCAGGTCCTGGTTCAGCAAAAAAGACAGGTTGCCGTTGCTTCCTATCTCCAGGGGTTGGGAGCGAAAACGGATATTCGGGTCAACAGGCATTGGGTTAACGCCCAGTACGCCCTTGCCATGGACAACCCTGTGGACAGGGCGCGGATATCGGGTAATCCCACGATGGTGGAATTCGGGGCCACAGGCTGCATCCCTTGCGACATGATGCAACCCATCCTGGATAACCTCAGAAAGAAATACCCGGATAAACTCAACGTGGTCTTCGTGCACGTGGGGGAGAACCAGATCCTGGCGGCGCGTTTCGGTATCGAGTCGATTCCGGTCCAGGTCTTCTTCGACAAGACCGGGAGGGAAGTGTTCAGGCACACAGGGTTCTATCCTCAGGTCGAGGTAGAGCAAAAGCTTGCTGAAATGGGGGTCCGCTAGATGAAAAGAGCCTGTGCTGTCAGTCTCGTTCTTATTGTTCTCATTTTGAGCACTATCGCCCATCCAAAAGGCGCTCCTTTTCTCTTTGCCGAACCGGGCAAACCTCCTGAAGTCCCTGTGAAAGGTATGGTGACGATGGTCGATCTCGGCGCAAAATCCTGCATTCCCTGCAAAATGATGGCGCCTATCATGGAGAAACTCGAGAAGGACTACAAAGGTAAGGCGGCCATCATTTTCATCGATGTTTGGAAAGACCCTGGCCAGGTAAAACGATTCGGCATTCGCGCAATCCCCACCCAGATCTTTTATGACAAAGAAGGGAATGAAGTCTACCGACACGTGGGCTTCATGAGCGAAAATGCCATCGTCACGCAACTCAGGAACATGGGAGTCAATTGAGTCCATTAGAAAGGCGGAACCTGATTGTGCTGGAGAACTTATTCCTTACGGTGAACGAATGGATTATAGCCGGTACAGCGATTGCCGCGCTGGGTTGTTTTTTGTGGGGAATGATCAGCGTAGTTTTTAGTCCATGCCATCTCGCATCCATACCCCTGATTGTTGCCTATGTGGGCGGCCAACAGCAGATCCTCAGGTCGCGCCAGGCTGCCCAGTACGCTGTCGCCTTCACTGTGGGGCTTTTCATTACGATCGCTCTTGTCGGTATCGTTTGCGCCATTCTGGGTCGTATGCTGGGCGATGTAGGTAATTACTGGCAAATCCTTGTGGGGTTGGTCCTGGTTTGGGTTGCGCTGGGCATGTTCGGTGTTGAGAAATGCTCTATGTCCGGGAGCCTGCTCTACCGCCTGAAATTTCGCGGGCTTCATGGAGCTTTTGCCTTGGGGCTGGCCTATGGTATTCTTTCCGGCTCTTGCACCTTTGGATTCATCGCCCCAATTCTTGCGATCATCACTTTTCAACAGAAAATCGCCACAGGGATTTTTTTGATCCTCGTCTTCGCCACCGGCCATTGCATTCCAATCGTTGTTGCGGGGAGTTCCACCGCTTTTGTGAAAGGCCTGATGGAAAACAGCCGATGGCAGGGAGCCGGAAATTGGTTCCGAAAAGGGGCAGCCGTTGTGATCTGCCTCATTGCACTTTATTTCATCGCCAATCCTTTCCTCTCAGCCTAAGGAGTATAAAGCGATGATGTTGAAAAGCTACAGGAAAGAAATTTTCAGACCTGAATGTAACCCGAGCTTTCAGGCCCTTCACTGCATTGCACACCTTGACCAGGACGTAGCCGAAGCCATTCCGTATTTGAATGCATCCCTGGGAGGCTTTGAATACCTGAAGGACCCGCCTGCGGTGACATTCAGAGTCCATGGGAAGATCATCACGGTCCATCCCAGGGAGATCGCCGTCAATGCCCTTCGCGATGAAGAGGAAGCGGACAAAATCCTGGAATGGCTGAAGAGGGAAATCAATGAAGCCTGGGACAAAAGGGGTGAGATAGAGCCGAGATACGAGGGGACTCCGAAGCCGAAGGTTCTGGAGATTCTGAAGCTCCTGCCCAAAACAAACTGTGGGGAATGTGGCCTGCCTACGTGTATGGTCTTTGCCGTGAAGATCGCGGAGGGTGCGAAGGCGCCGGAAGACTGCTCACCCCTGGCCGGGGAAAACAGGATGAAGATCGAGAAGTACATAGGACAATTCCCATTGGATGTATAGGATGTAGAAATCTGTTCGTCGAGGAGGATGAATACCATGGCAAACGAAACAGAGGTGGTGAGAGAGCGGAGAGAACTGGGCTATTTCGAAAAATACCTCTATATCTGGGTGATTCTTTGTATCTTTGCGGGTATTATCTTGGGTAAAGGGGCGCCGGGCATTGCCAAATACCTTGATGGGCTAGC
>JAGUZM010000291.1 GCA_020060805.1 Deltaproteobacteria bacterium
ATGGGACCCTCAGGCCGATCAAAGGCACCCTGCCCATGGCCATCATGGCGAAACAGAACGGCCTCAGGGGGGTTTACCTTCCGGTTGAGAATGCGCCGGAGGCGGCGGTCGTGGACGGCATCAGCGTCTATCCGGTTCCGAGGCTGAATGATCTGATCGAAGCCCTCTCCGGTGTGTCGCAGATCCTGGCCATGCGGATGGATTCGAGGGAGATCTTCAAGGAGCCTGAACACGAGGTGGATTTGGCCGATGTCCGGGGCCAGGAGAACGTGAAAAGGGCCATGGAGATCGCTGCTGCGGGCGGCCACAACATGCTGATGATCGGGCCTCCAGGGGCGGGCAAGACCATGCTCGCCAGGCGCCTCTACACCATTCTCCCGGAGCTCACCTTTGAAGAAGCCCTGGAAACCTCCAAGGTCTACAGCGTCATGGGCCTCATGCCGAGAGGACGGGGCCTCATTAACACCCGTCCCTTCCGTTCCCCCCACCACACCGTCTCCGATGCAGGCCTGATCGGAAGAGGCCAGGTGCCGAAGCCGGGTGAAGTGAGCCTCGCCCACAACGGGGTGCTTTTCCTCGACGAGCTGCCGGAGTTCAAGAAGAACGTGCTTGAGGTGATGAGGCAGCCCATGGAAGAGGGCACGGTGACGATTTCCAGGGCGAGTTCATCCGTTACGTATCCTGCCAACTTCATGCTCGTGGCCGCGATGAACCCATGCCCCTGCGGGTTCCTGGGAGACCCGAAAAGGGAATGTGCGTGCACTTTCCTTCAGATCCAGAGGTACCGATCCAGGCTTTCCGGTCCCCTCCTGGACCGGATTGATATCCACATGGAGGTGCCCCCTGTTCCTTTCAAGGACCTCACGGTCCGGGAGGACGGGCAGACGTCGGCGGAAGTTCTGAAGAGAGTCAAGAGGGCAAGGGAGAGCCAGACGAAGCGATTCCAGAGGACAAAGATCCACACCAACGCGAACATGACGAGCCGCCAGATCCGGAAGTTCTGTCAACTCGACGGAGAGTCCGACGAGCTCCTCGAAAAAGCGATGGACCGTTTCGGCCTGAGCGCGAGGGCCCATTCGAGGATTCTCAAGATCGCAAGAACGATCGCGGACCTGGAGGGGGTAGAGGATATCAGGGCCTCCCACGTGGCTGAGGCGATTCAGTACCGGAGCCTGGATCGGAGGCTTTATCGGTGAGAAAGCTTTTCAAAATCCTCACGGGGGTTGCCCTCTTCATCGCATTCGTCGCTTTGGCGACAGGGGCCGTTGTCTGGTACATCTGGTCGAGCAACCTCCCCTACATCGGTTCTCTCAGAGAGTACCGTCCTCCCGTGATCAGCGAGGTCTACAGCGACAGCGGGGAAGTCATCGGCCGGTTCTGGGAGGAAAAAAGGATCGTGGTTTCCCTGGATCATTTTCCCCCCCACCTGGTGCAGGCGTTCATCGCAGCGGAAGACTCCCGGTTCTACCAGCACGAGGGGGTCGACATCCTCAGCATCATACGGGCCTTCATCAAGAACACCCTGGCGGGCAGGATCGAACAGGGGGGCAGCACGATTACCCAGCAGGTGGCCAAATCGCTCCTTCTCAGGGACACGGAAAAAACATACCGCAGGAAGGTGAGGGAAGCGACCCTCTCCCTGCAGATCGAGAAGGAGTTCTCCAAGGAAAGAATCCTTTTCCTCTACCTGAACCAGATCTACCTCGGTCACGGGGCGTACGGCGTGGAGGCCGCTGCCCGCACTTACTTTGACAAAAGCGCGTCGGAGTTGACCCTTGCCGAGGCGGCCATACTCGCGGGCCTGACCCAGGCGCCGAGCAGGTACTCCATCATAAGCCATTTTGACAAGGCGAAAGGGAGGCAGCAGTACGTCCTGGAGCGGATGAAAGAAGAGAGATACATCACCCCGCAGGAGGCTGAAGAAGCAGCGGGGGCTGAGATCAGGCTCAACCTGTCTCCGGAGAACACCTTTGAGAAGGCTCCCTATTTTACCGAGCATGTCCGCAAGCACCTGGAGCAAAAATACGGCCGGGATCTCCTGTACAGGGGAGGGCTCAAGGTTTACACCACCCTGAATCTCGACATGCAGCGCAAAGCCCAAGGTGCGGTCAGGCAGGGTATACTGGAACTGGACAAGAGGGAGGGGTATCGGGGGCCCCTCAAGCGCCTGGGGCCGGCGGAGCGGGAGGCGTTCAAGAGGGAAGGGGCCCTGAAGCATGCCTCTGAGCCGCCGCGAGTGGATGATGTGGTCCAGGGGCTGATCGAGAAAGTGGATGACCAGCAGAACGAAGTGGTCGTGGCCATCGGGGAGCGTTTGGCCCTCCTGCCCCTCCCGGAGATGAACTGGGCGAGGAAGCCGGACCCCGACGTCCCTTCCCATAACGCTGTCCTGAAAAGCGTGAGGGGCGTGTTCCAGGCGGGGGATGTGGTTCTTGTGAGGATCAAGGACGCCCTGCCCAAGCCTTATGAATGGATGGTGTCTCTCGAACAGGAGCCGGAGGTTCAGGGTGCCTTGATCTGCATGGAACCGGGATCCGGAAGGGTGAAGGCATTGGTGGGGGGCCGCGATTTTTCCCTGAGCCAGTTCAACCGGGCCGTCCAGGCGAGGAGGCAGCCCGGGTCTTCTTTCAAACCGATCATCTACGCGGCGGCCCTGGATCACGGCATGACCCCTTCCACCGTCATCCTGGACGCACCCTACCTCTCCTCCACCAACCCTGAGGATGACATCTGGAAACCGAAGAATTACAAAGAGACCTTTGCAGGGCCGACCCTGTTCCGCCAGGCCCTGGTTCAGTCCAGAAACGTGATCACCGTCAAGATCCTGAAGGAGATAGGCGTGCCCAACGTGATCAGCTACGCGAGAAGAATGGGCATCGAGTCTGAGCTCGCTCCTGACCTCTCCCTTGCTCTCGGCTCATCCGGCCTCTCTCTTCTGGAACTGTGCAGGGCTTACTCGGTCTTTGCGAACGGTGGGATGCTGGTGGATCCCATCTTCGTAAACAGGGTCGAAGACGGCTATGGCGGGGTTCTGGAGCTGAACCTCCCCTCTCTTTCGGAGTCCATATCCAAGGAAACAGCCTATGTGATGACCGACCTTCTTAAAGCGGCTGTCCAGGAAGGAACAGGGTGGAGATCCAAGGCGTTGAAGAGGCCTGCGGCAGGGAAAACAGGGACCACGAACGACCTGAGGGATGCCTGGTTCTTGGGGTTCACCCCCTCCCTGGTGACAGGGGTATGGGTGGGGTACGACGATCGGAGGCCCATGGGCCAGGATGAGACCGGCTCCAGGGCTGCAAACCCCATCTGGCTCTATTTCATGTCCGAAGCCCTGAAGGACAGGGCTGTGGAGGAGTTCGAGGTCCCTGAAGGCGTTGTTTCGGTCAAGATAGACGCAAAGACAGGGCTCCTCGCCAGCCATCACACCAAGGCAGCGGTATCCCAGGCTTTCAGGGCAGGGGAGGAGCCTACGGATTTCTCGCCCAAGCCGGAAGCGCCCAGGGCCGGCCAGTTCTCGCAGTTCGATATGGAGGGTGAAGACTGAAACGGTACAGGGTGCAAGGCCCAAGGTGCACGGGAAAACGCTTTCTAGCTTTGCACCTTGTTCCTTGCACCGTGCACCTTGTACCTTGCACCTTCTTATCTCGTTTCCCCCGCGTACATGGGGAGCCTCACCAGCACCGTGGTTGTATCTTTTCCCACCTTCACCTCAATCTTTCCCTTGAGGATGCGCACGATGCGGTGGGTGATGTAGAGGCCCCGGCCTTCCCCTTCGCCTTCCAGCAGTCGGCCCCGCTCTTCTTCCGATACGGCGCCTGAGTTGGTGATTTCCGTGCAGGCCCAGTTGCCGTCTGCAAAGGTTCGCACCGAGAGGATGCCCCCATGGAGGGGGATGGCGTTCGTGGCGTTGTTGAGCAGGTTGTCCATGATGCGTTCGAGCTGGAGGGGGTAGCACTGAACGTAGAGAGGATCCTGAAAGGGCCCTTCGTTCAGGGCGACGTTCTGTTTGAGCATTTCCCTGATCGCCTCTTTGTTGATGTCAAAACGCTTTCTCAGGACTTCGGTGAGATTCACGATCTGCTCTTTGCCCACATGGTAAATGCTCAGGGCCATTTCCTGAAGGCGGCTCGTTTCTTCCAGGAGGATGTCGACGTATTTTTTGATCGTGGCGGAATCCTTTTCGAAATTCCCCTGGTCCAGATACCGTTTGAGCCTTCGTGCGAACCCGGCTGTGGCGATGGCGGGGTTCTTGAAGTCATGAAGGGTGTCGTCGAGGCGTTCCATTTTCTGGGCCTTGATCAATTCTCTGCCAAGGAAAACGAAGATCTCGATTTCTCCCTCGGAGTACCGTTTTCTCTGCTCCAGAGCGTCAAAGGTCATGAAATGGGTGATTTCATCACCCTCGGAGAGGGGCACGTACAGGATGGAGTTGATGTTGTGGTCGGCGGCGAAGTTCCTCAGGTTCCTGGAAATGTACTCGCTTTTCTGCGGGTCCATGATGAGCGTGTAAGCGCGGGTCACCACCTCGTTGGGGGATTCTTTGCTGTACGGCCGTTGGCCGAGGACCAGCTCAAAGGCGGGTTCGCTCTTGACTGAAAAGCTTTTCCCGATGCCGTGATACCCTGCCCGCTCAGGGTAGCCGGCTTCAAGAATGACGTTTTGCCGGTCTTCGGTCACGGCAAACAGGGCGCAGCTCTGCACGTTGATGATGTCCGCGAGCTCCGGGATGACGCGGTTGAAGACGTCTTTCATCTTGACACCGCCCCGGGACCCGAGCTTCAGGAAGGTTTTCTGCACGATGGCATCTTTTCTCTCATTGATCCTGTGCATGGAGAGAAGCTTCTTCCGGGCGATGACGAAACTCAGCCTCCGGGCCATCAGGTCAGCCATCTGGATCTCGAGCTGGGAGAAGACGCGGCCTTTTTCCGCAAAATAGATCTGGATCACCCCGACGGTGTCTCTCTCGGTCGGAAAAAACCGGGGGATGGAAACAGGGACGGCCATGATGGAATAGGCGCCCTTGCTGACAGCCCTTTCCTTGTCCTGGTAAAGCTTTTCCTCGAG
>JAGUZM010000194.1 GCA_020060805.1 Deltaproteobacteria bacterium
ACCCAGCCCCTCCTCATCTGGCTTTCGGGCCATTGTAAAAAATACGCAGTTACAGACCGTTATCAACCCATCGCCCCTACATATCACCGGCCAATTGAATCTGCAAGCTCATGGGGACCACGAGGGCGAAGTCTGCTCCCCCTTGAGGAGAGTGACCCTTTTCTGGTTCGCGCCGTTTGCCATCATGATGTAAATGTGGTACGCACCATCCCGGTTTGAACTGAATGTGAGGTATCGGCCGTTGCCGTACCAGCAAGGGTCCTCGTTGTTCCCTTGGCCCTCATTCAGTTTTCTGAGCCCGCTCCCGTCCGGGTTGATCGTGAAAATCTTGTATCGGCCTTCGTCCATGCCCGAGTAGGCGATTCGATTGAGACTGGACCAGGACGGCGAGGTGTTGTAATTGCCCTCGAAAGTGATTCTCTCATCCCTCCCTGTCTGTATGTCCAGCACATAGATCTGAGGGGAGCCCGACCTGTTCGAAACATAGGCTATTCTTGAACCATCGGGTGAAAACGTCGGGGACACATTGATGCCCCACTGATTGGTCAACCTCTTGATGATGTTGCCGTTGAAGTCGATGGTATAGATGTCGATGTCATCTCCCAACGTAAGGGTGAGCCCGACATGCCTGCCGTCCGGCGGAAATGCCGCGCCCATGTTGAGACCTTTTCTTCCCGATACCCTGGTCACCTTGCCGGTGGCCATATCCCTCATGTAAAGCATCGGGCCCTCCCCTTCTTTGAAGGAGTTGTAAAAGAGCTTGTCCCCCTGAGGCGACCACCTCGGGAAAAGATTAATGCTTTTGTCGTAGGTGATCTGCTGGACATTGTACCCGTCGTAATCAGATACATAGATTTCCTTGTATCCTGTCCCACTCCCGACAAAAGCGATTTTGGAGAGAAACATGCCTTTTTGGCCCGTCAGCAGATAAATGATGTCGTTCCCGATCCGGTGCATGAGATTCCGATGTTCATTCACTCTTCCAAGGATTCGTTTTCCAAGGATCTGCTGGCCCCTGAACACGTCGAACAGCCGAACTTCCACCTCCACGCTCTGGCCGATGCAATTGTACGCCCCTTTCACAAGGAGATCAGCTCCGATCACGCTCCAATCCCTGAAGCGGATCCCGTCAGCCGTGAGGGACGGGTTGTTTGTGTCCAAGAAAGCTTTCTTATCCATCGGTTCGAAGTAGCCGCTGAAGTCCAGATCGCTCGATATCACCCCCGGCAGGGCTGCTTTCAGTTCCGGCTGAGTCGGATCCTGGGATAGATCGATGAAGTCCGGAATGGCGACCTTTAATTTCTGAACCGACGGAGCGTTGATATCGATGTAAATCCTTCCGAAGCCCGTCCTTGGGACGAGCGTCACGCCAAGGCATAGAACGACCCATACCAGTGCTCTACGAATCTCCCTTGAGATCCTTAAGGTTGAAGTTGATCTCAAACTCATCATAACTCCTCTTGTAACCCTCTGGAAAAGGGGGCAGAGGATTTGAACGCTCGATCGCTTTCATCACCGAGTCATCAAACAGAGAACTCGATGAGCGTCTTTCAAATCTCGTCTGGGTCACCGCACCATCGCTTTTGACGGTGAGCACCACGATCGCTTCAAGATCTTTTCTGCCCTCCATACCGGCCGGGTAGGCCCAGTTGCTCTTGATCAGGTACTCCACTTCCATCAGGTAGATCTGCATGGCTGTGCCGGCAATCCCGCCGGTCGCCTTTCCAGCCCCTTCCGGTTCGGCGCCCCTGCTCACCCTTTCTTCACCCACTCTGCGCTCTATTTTCGAAAGCGCCTCGTCGAGGTGATCCTCTGATCTGACCTTTTTTTCGATCTTGGAAATCGTTTTGTCGATCAGCTCAGAGGGCGAGACTTCAGGCTTCTTCGCCCCAGGCACTTCCTTTTCAGACGTCTTCTTGGCGATGACAAGGGGTTTCTCTTCCCTTCGTCTCTCCTCCTCTATCCGTTTCGCCCTCACTTCCTTGGGAATCACGGCCTTGACTTCCCCCTTGGGTTGCGCACTGGTGCGGGCCGGCGCCGGCATACCACCGGGCATTTCCACAAGGTCCACCTCGTAAATGATTCCCCCCAAAGGCCTCCTCGAAGACAAGGACTCGGGCACAAAAAAAATGGTTGAAAAGAGGGCGATGTGAAAAAATACGGAAAGGATCACCATGGGGCTCCATTTGACCTCACCCATATTTGTGCTGATCCTTGGGGTCTTCATGTTCATTCACCCTCGTCGGCCCCTTCGCCGGGAGATCCCGAGGGGTCAGAAAAAAAACCTCGCCGCCCTCGCCGTCTCTCCCCTCAGTCCATCGGCTCCGTGATCATGCCGAGCTTCGTAACCCCTGCCCGCTTGACCTCAGCCATCACTTTCACAACAAACCCATAGGCAATATCCTTATCCGCTCGCAGGAGCACCTCTTTTTCTTTTCGGTACTTGAAAATGGTCTCAATCTTCTTACCGAGGTCCTCGATCAGGATCGGGTGATTCTCCAGGAATATCTCTCCTTTCTTGGTCACTGAGAGGATCAGAGGATCTTCCTGGGTTTTGATGCTCTTCGTCTTGGTCTGGGGGAGGTTAACATCCACTCCCTCCATCATCATCGGAGCGGTCACCATGAATATAATCAACAGAACGAGCATCACGTCTACCAGAGGGGTGACGTTGATCTCCGACATGAGCTTTCTTCCACCGTTTGTGCTGACCATCGGCTGACCCCCGCCCCGTTTCTCCCTGAACCCCTCTATTCCTCTTTGGAACCGGCCGTCTTCTTCGCGATCTGTCGTTCCACGAGGCTTAAGAAATCCGCGGAGAAAAGGTCCATCTCGTTCCTGAGACCCGAAAGCTTGCTGCTGAAATAGTTGTATGCCACCACCGCGGGAATGGCCGCCGCCAGCCCCGCTGCTGTCGCTATGAGCGCCTCCGAGATACCGGGGGCGACCACGGACAGATTGGCCGCTCCCCTCAAGCCGATATTCCTGAAAGATTCCATGATCCCCCAGACGGTTCCGAACAAACCGATGAAGGGGGTCGTGTTTCCCGTGGTGGCGAGAAACGAAAGCGCTCTTTCCAAGGTGTTGGCCTGGTCGAGAGCCGTCTTCTTCAGGCTTCTTTCCACCACGTCGAGTATGGGCATCATGGCCGCGGAACCATCTTTTGCGCCCCCTGGGTTCTGTATTTTTCCGAGCCTCATGATTTCCGAATACGCAGCCCGAAAGAGATGCGCCACAGGACTGAAGGCATACTGATCGCTTTCGCCGTATATCTTGTTTAGAGCGCTACTCTCCCAGAAAAGTTCCAGGAAAAGGGTGTTTTCCTCCCTTGCCCGGCGAAAAAGGCGCCACTTCATGAATATGATCGTCCAGGAGAGAATTGAAAACAGGCAGAGAATCAGGAGCACCAATTTGACCACCGGCCCTGCATGCAGAACCATCTGAAGGATGTCACTCCCAAAAGCCCCGCTCAAGTGGATCTGTCCTGGTAGCCAAATGACATTCTCAAAAATCGTCATGGGGTTATCCTCTTATCACGCTTTGGCATTTCTGAGGTGCCTCACCCGCACCCAAGGAACGGGTACCCTGAACCATTCCCCTTTTCTCGGAGCCGGTTTTGTTCATGACTTGCGATACACCTAAAATGATACTCTTATAACCGATTCCGCCGGACGTGCAAGAATTATTTGTCCGTCTTTGGGGAATCCCTCAAAACGCGATTGCGAGTCTCCGGACGCCGTCGAGGGACTCGCAATGACTGGTTCAGAAATCTCATTCGCCTTTAGGTTTTCTCCCAACGGACCGGCCGAAACGCCTCAGGCCCTCATCCTGTCTTGAATGCTTTCTCTCAACGGTCGCTTCCGCGGCTCATTGGCATTATAGCTTACTTGGAATTGGGAAGCAATGAGCTGCCTGGGATAGGTTCCCGGAAGTTTTCCTGGGGCTTTTTGGTAAACAAGGGCATCTCCCCGAAGGGAGGGACTGAGAAAGGCGCCACACCAATCAGGTCTCGGCATGGGTGACTCGCCGGGCCGGAACAGGCGGGAGCAAACTATTTAAAAAGGGTGCGAAAGATCCTATCATCCGCCTCCAAGCATTTCTTCTTAAGCAGCCTGTATTTTTCAAGCAGTTCCTTGCCCTCTTTAGTCAGTCGGGATCCCCGCTTTTTGTTCGTCGCCACGATTCTGGCATTCAGGGAATCTTCCGTCGCCTTGATTTTACTCCAGACTCCCTTGTAGGACATCTTCATGATCTTCGCTGTTTTGTTAATGGAGCCGGTCTTTTCAATATTCTCGAAGATCTCCTGCCGCCCCTCTCCGATGATAATAGCCCCATCCTCGTTGACGATCCATTGTCTTGACCTCAGTCGAAGGGATGACATACCCAGCCTCCTGCCTTAACTGCGTCCGAGATGTTCCTCCACCAATCACGCGGCGACCTCACCCCCTGTCGGGAGATGGTCTCCCAGGCCGCATTCCTGGGTTTTGGGGAAGGGCGGTCTTAACCTCTCCCTCTGGAAGGCACCGTTAACCCATTTCTACCCAAAACTGACCACTTCTTGCAGGGTCATACCCGCCGAGGGCTTTCACCCGTTCACGAAAATCCTGGGACCGGATGGTTTCGAGCACCACCTGTATGGCTGGCGTCTCGATAAACGCCGAAGGAAAGATGAGGTCATACTGCTCCCTTTCCAAGGGCACGAAGCCCAGGTTCAGTGCCCTGGCTGCCGCGTAGATACCCATCCCGCAGTCCGCGGCGCCGCTGAGGACGTCCACGGCCACGGCCATGTGCGTGAACTCCTCATGATCGTATCCTCTTACCGACTCCGGCCTGACGCCGAGCTGTCCCAGGAGGTAATCAAAGAGCACACGGGTACCGGACCCAGCCTGGCGATTCACAAAGGTCACATCCTCTCTGGCGAGGTCTTGAATTCCCTGGATCCCTTTGGGGTTCCCTCTTCCCAGAATGAGGCCTTGATCTCTCAGGACAAGATGGAAGACGCTCACCTTCAGACCTTTGACGTACCTCTTGATATAGGAGAGGTTGTACTCTCCGGTCTCCGTGTCGAGGAGATGAGAGCCCGCCGCATGGCATATCCCTCTGCGGAGCGCCATCAGTCCACCCAGGCTGCCCACGTTGCCCGATGAGATGCGAAGGTTGTGTCCCCTCCGCCTGATCTCATCTCCCAGCAAATCGATCGTGATATCATGGCTCCCTATCACGACGACCGTGTTGCTGATCTCCTCCTCATCCACGAGGAGTTCCGCGTTCACCGTTTCTTTCTGGCTCACCCCTTCGGACAGGGCTGGAATCCGAACGATTCCCTCCGCTCTTGTCATGGTCGTGATTGAACCAGCCCCTCTTGGCAGGGGAGTGGCGATTGTCTTTTCTCCTACCTTGCCGATGTTGACCCTCAGGAATTCCTCGATCCCCAGCTTGGAAGGCACATCCCTGGAGAGGTTCACGGGCAGGATTTTTGTCCCTGGAACCCTCAAACCCTGGAGCATGAACAGCAGGGGTCTCGCAAATTGCTGGAAAGAGAGGGTGGAGGAAACGGCGTAACCCGGGTTACCGATCACGGGCTTATCCTTGATGACCCCCAGAATCGTCGGCTTGCCGGGCATCATCGCAACGCCATGAACGAGGACCTCTCCCATTTGGCTGACGATATGGGCGGTATAATCCTTGGCCCCGGCTGAGGAACCGGCGTTGATGATAATCATGTGCGCATCGGAATCCAACGCGCTCTCCAGCGCCCTCCGGATCTCCTCCTCGACGTCCTGGACAATACCATGGATGACCGGAACAGCCTCACACTCACGAACCAGGGCTGCCAAAACGTAAGAGTTGTACTCCATGATCTTGCCTATTCCCATTTCCCCTGGGTCCGTGATGTCTTTGTGGCGAACGAGCTCCGAACCTGTCGGGATGATCACCACTCTTGGTTTTTTCCACACCCGAAGGGCGAACACGCCGGCGGAAAGCATGGCGCCGATGTCGTAAGGCCTCACCCGGTGGTCCTGAGGGAGCAGCAGTTGCGTGGCGACGATATCTTCTCCGACTTTTCTCACGTGTTGCCAGGGATAGGCTGGAGCCCGTATCTCCAGGCGTTCCTCATCCACCTGGTGAAGCTTTTCGACCATGATCACGGCGTTGAAACCCTCCGGGAGAGCCTGGCCCGTGTTGATCCAGCATGCCTCATCCTTCACTTTCAGGATCTTCGGCTTTCTCTCCGTTGTGCCATAGGTCTCCTCCGCTCGCACCGCGATGCCATCCATCGCGGCTGCGTGATAGGTGGGCGTCGAAATCGCGGCAAAAATGGGTTCTGCCGTCACCCGACCGAGGGAGTCCTCTGCGGCGATTTCTTCTACACCGCTCCTCCGCCCGGCACCGAACCTGGACAGGAATATCTCTTTCGCCTCCTCGAGGCTTTTCATCGCCAGATACACATGCCGTTTCAATGGACCACTCCTCTTGAGGACCTGAAAACCATGACATCTACGAGCTGGTCCTGATAAAGACCCTCCGTGCTCCTATCGACCCGCAGCAGACCATCGGCATCCACGAGGGTGGAAATCAACCCCGATTTGCCGAAAATGGGCTCGGCGACCCATTCCCGGTCTTTGCGGATGAGTTTGACCCGGATGTAATCGTCTCTTCCGCTCGCTGATTCAATGTTCCGGCTCAACCGTGCCCGCACCACTTCCTCTTCCCTGCGGGAGAAATCTCCCTCCCCCGAGATCTTGCGGAGAAAAGGCGCCAAGAAGACTTCTGCCACAACCATGGCGGAGGCGGTGTGGCCCGGGAGACCGAAAATCCCTTGAGCGCCTACCCGGGCAATGATCGTGGGCTTGCCCGGGCTGATCGAGATCCCGTGGACGAGAACCTCGGAACCATCGAAGGATTCGATCACTTTCAGGGTCAGGTCCCTTGTGCCCACGGAGCTCCCGCCGGAAATCCAAACCGTATCCGCTCGTCTCAATCCTTTTTCAACCATGCCTCGAAGATCTCCGAACTTGTCGCGACACAAACCTATGATCTCCGGCTCCGCACCCTCCTGAATGCAAAACGCGCTCAGGGTGTGCGTGTTGATGTCCCTCACTTGCCCGGGACTGGGTTTCTGATCCGCTGGGATGACCTCATCGCCCGTAGAAATCACGGCCACCTTCGGCCTCTTGTAAACCCATACCTCCTTGAACCCCAGCCCCGCCATGACGCCGATGTCCTGAGGCCGCACCCTCCCTCCCTTGCGAAGGACCAGGGATCCCTTCCTCAAGTCATCATCCGGCTGAATCACGTTATCCTGCGGGGAAATGGCGCGGCTCAGTTCGACCGTCTTGTCATCCAGCTCTTGAGAGTATTCCAGCATCACCACGCCGTCTGCACCGGCAGGCAACATGCCCCCTGTGGAGATCTTGACCGCCTGCCCTTTTCGCACGGAAATGCTCGGGATCTCTCCCATGGCGACCTCCCCCACGACCTCCAGCAATGCCGGGAGGCTCTCGTTCGCGCCAAAGGAATCCTTGGCCATGATGGCATAGCCGTCCACCGTGGACCTCTGAAAGCCGGGCAGGTCTTCCGGAGACAGCACGTCCCGGCTCAGCACACGGCCGAAGGATTGAGCCAGAGAGAGCGCCTCCTCGCCCGCCGGCTGAAAACCCCCGATGATTTCCAGGACCTCTTCGGCCGTTTTGACCTTAAAGAAAAGCATGACCGTGTCCTTTTTCCCTCCCCTGTTGTACCTGCCGGGCGGCCTTCCCTGCTTTTGCCTCTGCACCCCTTCAGGTCCATGAAGGTCCCTGATCTTTTTCCTCTGCCCCCTTGTTTTATGTGTATCGTAATTGATATAACACAGCAATAAAAAAGAAACCCTTTCCCGAGACCGTTCCCGGCTCTCGCGAAAGGAATCCTGGACGCCTGAGTGTTACCCATGAAGAACTATATTAAGCACGTCTACTGGCTGACTCCGGAAGAGGAAGCTCTGCTCCGGCAGAAGCTGGCTGGGTCAAAGATCCGGGTCAGTTCCGCGAAAGGGGTGGTCTGCACGCCTCTGGACGAGATCAACAAGGTATCGAGCGTCTCCCCTGAAGTGTGGAGCCAGCACTGTGCCAGGCAGGGCTGCTGGTACAGGGCATCTGAGAAAAACGGCCTCTTTCTCATCGTCAGCTCCTTCGAGCTGGATGACCTCAGCTCCAAGAGGGTCGCGAAAATCACCCGGTCCGACTTCACCCCGCCGAGACTCGCCGAGGATGAGGACAAGAGAGAAATGGTTCGCGATCAGGGTATGATCAAAGAGATCCCGCCCGACTGGGGGAATGTCTCTGAGCCGGAAAAGAGGATTTACCTCCGTTGGGCAAGGAAATTGGGGTCAACCGCTGAGACCTATGATTTCCTGTTCCTTTCCCACACCGCCAACCACGCCAATTTCATGAAGCCCCGTTTCTTCGTCAGACAAAGGGGGTTGATCATCCCTTATTCCATCGATAAAACCGCCCATCTTTGCTCGTGCTGCCTGGAGCTGTTCCAGATCATCGGAGCGCCCTATCCCAAGAAGCTGGTCGCCCCTTGTCCTGGTGCGGCCATCTACGCCCGCCTCACACCGGACAGGTACCTCCTCGTGGAGAGGCCCTGATGGTTTTCTGTCCTTTCTTTTGATTGCCTCGGTTTTGTCGGCGTGAACCGGTTTGTTTCTCCTTTTCCCTTTACATGCCTGGAGCGTTCTAATATACCTTTAGCCCCGAATGACCATTCATTATCTCAGGGGGGTTCTTTGCTTGCTTTCCGAGAACTCCCCAGCTTTTGTGAAAGAGGTGGCGAAATGAAAGACGTAGTGATTGTTTCTGCATGCCGAACGGCCATCGGCACATTCGGCGGAGCTTTGCGTGATTCCCATGCGGCAAAACTGGCCGCCATAGCCATGAAGGAAGCCATCAGGCGCGCCGGGATTGAGCCGAGCGTCATCGATGATGTTCGGTTCGGGTGTTGCCTGGAACCCGGAGACGCTCTGAACGTTGCCCGAGTCGGTGCTCTCCTGGCAGGCATTCCTGATTCAACCACGGCCGTGACCGTCAACAGGGTCTGCACATCCGGGATGGACACCGTCATTTCAGGGATGGCCATGATCCAAGCCGGAATGGCGGATATCATCCTGGCTGGCGGAACTGAGCACATGTCCGGGATCGCCTACACGGTTCCAAGCGCCCGGTGGGGATGCCGGCTCCAGGATCAGGTCTTTGTGGACACCATGATGCAGGCCCTTCACGTGGGTTCCCACCTCGTTCCCCATCCTGAGGACGGCCCGGTCAAGGAAGGGATGCCCCTGGATCTATTCAAAGGCAAGCCCTATATCATGGGGGTGACGGCTGAATTCGTCGCCCAGCACCACAACATCAGCCGGGAAGAGATGGATGAAGTTGCCCTGCGGAGCCACAACAACGCGGAAAGGGCGACCAAAGAGGGCGACTTCAAAGAGGAGATTGTGGCCATCGAAATTCCTCAAAAGAAAGGCCAGCCTCCTGTCGTTTTCGATAAGGATGAGCATTTCCGGCCAGGGCTCACCATGGATCAGCTGTCCAAGCTTCCCCCGGCTTTTATCCCGAAGATCGGCAAGGTGACAGCGGGCAATTCGTCAGGCATCAATGATGGGGCGAGTGCCATGGTCATCATGTCCGCTGACAAAGCTAAAGAAATGGGCCTTAAACCCATCGCAAGAATCGTAGGCAGCGGTAGAGGGGGATGCCATCCTTCGGTCATGGGGCTGAGCCCTGTCCCGGCCGTCCGGGACCTTTTCAAAAAGCACCCGGGCCTGAAAATGGAGGACTTCGAGCTGATCGAGCTCAACGAGGCGTTTGCCGCCCAATATATCGGGGTCGAGAGGGAGCTGAAGTTCAATAGAGAGATCACCAACGTGAATGGTTCCGGAATAGGCCTTGGCCATCCCGTCGGATCCACGGGTTGCCGGATTATGGTGACCTTGCTCCACGCCATGAAAAAGAGAAAGAAGACCCTCGGCCTGGCCATGATCTGCGGGGGCGGCGGCATCGGAATGGCCACCGTCCTTGAAATGCTCTAACAACAGATCTCTCACAGAGAGCGCAGAGAAAGACGTTCACACGGTTTTACGTCCTCACATGCACGATCCAGGAAAGAGAACAAGAATTTAGCACGAAAGCACGAAATCTTGAAAACACGAAATTAGACAAAGTTTTTTTTACCAAGTCTTATTTTTTTCGTGCTTTTTTGCTTTCGTGATTGCTTGTCTTTTATACTCTGTGAACCCTGTGAGAGACCCTAGAAGTGTTTGAGGGGCGCTTTGCCGATGGCAAAAACGTTATACCCCATCTCGAACAGCTTTTTGTGATCCAGGATGTTTCGCCCGTCAAAGAGGAAGGCGGGCTGAACCATGGATTTAAGAATACGCCTGTAGTCAAGATCCCGGTAAACATCCCATTCCGTGAGCACCGCTACGGCGTGAGCCCCCTTGGCCGCCTTGTACGGGTCGGCCTCAAAGATCACCCTTTTCTTGAAATCCTTGAGATCCTTCCTGGCGTTCTTCAGGGCTTTCGGGTCCGTGATCACGACTTCGGCCTTTTCCGCCAAGAGGCCCTGGGCAACATAGATGGCTGGCGACTCTCGCGTGTCCCCTGTGTTAGCCTTGAAGGCAAACCCGAACAGGGCGATCCTCTTGCCCGCCACCGTGCTGAACATGTTTTCGAGCATGTTCTGGATAAACCGGCTCTCCTGCCATTCGTTGATTTCCACGACCGCTTCCCAGTACCGGGCGACCTTCTCGAGGCCGTAGCTGTCGCAAATGTACACGAGGTTCAGGATGTCTTTCTTGAAACATGACCCGCCAAAACCCACGCTCGCTTTCAGGAACTTGGGGCCGATTCGGGAATCCATCCCGATGGCGTGCGCGACCTCGTCGATATCCGCCTCCGTCTTTTCACACAGGGCGGAGATCGAGTTGATCGAGGATATCCGCTGGGCCAGAAAGGCGTTCGCCGTCAGCTTGGAGAGTTCGGAACTCCAGACGTTGGATTGAATGATCCTCTCCCTGGGGACCCAATGGGCATAGATTTCCACGATCGCCTTCCTCGCCTTGATGCCCTCGGGGCTTTCCCTGGAGCCGATGAGCACCCGATCCGGACTCTCCAGGTCCTGAATGGCCGTTCCCTCGGCGAGGAACTCGGGGTTGGATACGACCTCGAAGTGGATAGATTTCGAATTCTCGTTAAGGATCCGCTCCATGGCTGAGGCCGTTCTCACGGGCAGAGTCGACTTCTCCACGACGATCTTGCTGCTCTTTGAGTGAGCGAGGATCTCTCTTGCCGTTTTCTCCCAGTACTGGAGGTCAGCCGCCTTGCCGGCGCCATGGCCGAAAGTCTTTGTCGGCGTGTTGACGGAGACGAAAATGATTTCTGCTTCTTCTATGCCTTTTGCATTGTCGGCAGAGAAAAAAAGATTCCTGTTTCTCGTTTTTTCCACGAGTTCGTCAAGCCCCGGCTCATAAATGGGAAGGTGGTCGCTGTTCCAGGCCTTGATCTTCTCTTTGTCCACATCGACAACCACGACCTTGTACTGGGGACATTTGGCCGCAATCACGGCCATGGTGGGACCGCCCACGTAACCGGCCCCAATGCAGAGGATGTTCTTCTCAAACGCCATCTCTTCTCTCCTCCCTCCCTGCTCTATGCACCCCGCTCGGTGAACGCCGTGTACCATTTCACGAACCTATCCACCCCCTCTTGGACAGGCGTCCTTGGTCTGTAGCCGAAATCCTTCACCAGATCCTCAACGTCTGCCCAGGTCACAGCCACGTCACCCGGCTGCATGGGAAGAAAGTTCTTTTTGGCCTTCTTTTTCAAAGATTTTTCAATCGCCTCCACGAAGTCCATCAATTTCACGGGCGAGTTGTTCCCGATATTGTAGATCCTGTAAGGGGCTTCGGATCTTGCAGGGTCGGGCTTTTTTCCGCTCCATGAGGGGTCGCCCGCGGCTGGCCTGTCCAATACCTTGACGACGCAGGTCACGATGTCATCGATATATGTGAAATCCCGGCTCATGTTTCCATGATTGAACACGTCTATGGGTCGGTCTTTCAGAATCGCGTCCGTGAAAAGGAACAGGGCCATGTCCGGCCTTCCCCACGGACCATAGACCGTGAAGAACCTCAGCCCCGTCACCGGGATTCCGAACAGGTGGCTGTAGGTGTGAGCCATGAGCTCGTTCGCCTTCTTCGTCGCAGCGTAGAGGGAGATGGGGTGATCCACGTTGTGATGGGTCGAAAAGGGATAGGCTTCGTTCAGCCCGTACACGGAACTGGAAGACGCAAAGACGAGATGTTTGGGGGCCTGGTGCCTGCAACACTCGAGAATATTCGTAAAACCGCCGATGTTGGCAGCGATGTAGCTGCGCGGGTCTGAAAGGGAATACCTGACGCCGGCCTGCGCGGCCAGGTGGCAAACCGAATCGAACTTCTCTTTCGCGAACAAACCCTCAAGCCCTGCCCGATCCTCCAGGTCCAATCTCCTGAACCTAAAGGCGGGATACTTCTTGCTTTGAACCCATCCCCCTCCCTTTGCCTTCTCCGGGTCAAACCCGTCTTTTTCCAGTCGGCCGTACTTGAGGTTCACGTCGTAATAGGCGTTGATGTTGTCGATGCCGACAACCTCATCGCCTCTCTCCGCAAGCCTTACAGCCACAAATGAGCCGATGAATCCCGCTGTCCCGGTCACAAGAACTTTCATCCATCTTACCTCAAAACCTTCGCTTGATGTTTATACCGTGGCCGTGCATTTTGTTAAAAAGACTTTTATAGCTGATTTTGAGGATTTTTGCCGCCTCTTTCTTGTTCCATCTGGCCACCTCCAGGGCGTTGAGAATCGCCTTTTTCTCGATCTCCTGCGCCGCATCCGCTTTTACAGCCTTGAGAGACATCACCCCCTGTTTCGCCTGCTCTTCGGCCTCCCCCGCTTTTTCCGCGACCGTCCCGACGTTCGGCACGGAAATCCTGTCCGCAACCATGTTGGCCAAAAGTTCCGACTTGACCTCTTCAGGCTCGTCTCCCAGCATCAACCTGATGATCGTGCTGGAGAGTTCCCGTACATTTCCAGGCCAATGGTAAGCACCGAAAACCTCTCGAATAAGCCCTCCCAGCTGAAAATGATTGGTTGACTCGAATTCCTTCCTGTACTTCTCCACGAAGTATTCGCTCAGCACGGGGATGTCCTCTTTGCGCGCCCGCAGGGGCGGAAGCTCAACTTTGATGATATTCAGGCGATAGTACAGGTCTTCCCGGAATCTGCCCTCTCTGATGTCCTGCTCAAGGTTGTGATTCGTCGAAGCAATCACCCAAGCGTTCACTTTCACCACTTCGGTTCCCCCCAGCCTTGCAAACTCGCCGCTCTGGAGCACTTCAAGGAGCTTGGCCTGGAGGAGCATCGGCATATCCCCGATTTGATCGAGGAAAATGACCCCGTCCGATGCCAGTTCAAACTTGCCCGGTTTGAACTTGTCCGCTCTGGTAAAAGCGCCTTTCTCGTAACCGAATAGCTCGCTTTCCAGGAGGGTGAGAGGGAGGGCAGCACAGTTGACCTTGATGAATCTCTTCTCCCGCCTCGGGGAGGAGGTGTGAAGAAGGCGGGCCACCACTTCTTTCCCAGTCCCGGTCTCGCCCAACAAAAGAACGTTGAGGGCTGTGTCCGAGACCAACCGGATCAGTTCCCTTATCTTCTGAATCGAAGGATGGTTTCCAATCAGTTGATGGTCCATAATGTGGTAAATTTTTACACACTTTTGCCGATTTGTCAACAATGTGACCTATCGTGAGGCACGGAAGCCTGGACATGGACAGGGGCACTGCATGGCAGGGTTGATCCCATCAGAAGGATTGGGGTCTGATCCGAAACTCGTCGATCCGGTTAAGAAGGGTTTTGTAACTCACGCCGAGCAACCGGGCAGCCGCCTTCCTGTTCCATTGGGTTTTCTGAAGCGTGTCGATGATCGCCTCGCGCTCGGCCTCGGCAACGTAGGTCTTGGTTAATCTCTTGAGTGAAAACTCGGGATCTTTGAAAGACTCCCTGATTCGCTCATCCCGCGAGTGCTCGAGCACATTCCTTGGGTCGACCTCTGAACCCCCTGCCAGGCCCACCCCTGCACTGTCCGGGGTGAGATCCTTGAAAACGAAGCT
>JAGUZM010000305.1 GCA_020060805.1 Deltaproteobacteria bacterium
CCTTCGCGGCTGGTCCCTTGGCAGCGACACTCCTTGGACTCCTGATAGGTTTGTTTTGCGTGCGGTTGTCAAAACTGTATTTTGGGATGCTCCAAATCTCTTTAGTATCACTCGTGTGGGCGATCACTTTTCGCTGGTATAGTTTTACGGGTGGGGATGATGGAATACACGGCATCCGGTCACCCGAATTCCTAGCGTCTACAGCCAACACATACTACTTCATCTACGGCGTGGTTGTCATCTCGATGATCCTCTTGTATGCGATCCATAAATCCGCATTCGGGATGACGCTCATGGCGATTCGTGACAACCCTCAACGATGTGAGGCGATAGGAATCAATGTAAGGCGGCATCAGCTCCTGGGCATAGTGATTGCCACCTTCTTCGCTGGAGTGGCTGGTGTTCTTTTTGTGGTCGTGGAACATTCGGTTTTCCCTGACTTACTGCTCTGGGTGTTTTCACTGGAGCTCTTCATCATGTGTCTTCTAGGCGGGTGGTTCACCTTCGCGGGTCCCATGGTGGGTGCATGCCTTGTGATAGGGCTTCGGACTTTTGCCAGCATGTACACGGACTATTGGACTCTGATTCTGGGAGTGATTTTGATCCTAATCATATTTTGGCTTCCGGATGGATTGCTCGGGTATGTTTTAAAAAGCTACCGTGGGCTTGCCATGGAGTCCACAAAAGGGGCCTCAGTAGATGCTAGAAGTTAAGGGTCTAGTCAAATCATTTGACGGTTTTCTAGCCGTAAACCGCGCAAACCTCTCTGTGCAGGAAGGCGAAATAGTGGCTGTCATAGGGCCAAATGGCGCAGGAAAGACCACACTTTTCAATCTTGTAGCAGGCCAACTTATCCCGAACAGCGGGCAGATTGTATTTAGGGGTGAGAATATTGGTGGGTTATCACCCCATCGGATCTGCAGGATGGGGATTGCGCGGTCTTTCCAAATTGAGAACATTTTTCATCGACTAACGGTATTTGAAAATGTCCAGGTGGCGGTTATTTCATACCTGGAGAAATCTTACAGGTTTTTTTCGCCGGCCCGAAAGCAAGGTGTACATGAGACATTACAGATTCTGGACGAGATAGGGTTGTCCGATAAGGCAGGAAGAGTGAGCGGTTCTCTTTCTCATGGGGATCGGAAGGTATTGGAAATTGCCATTGCCCTGGGAAATTATCCCAAGTTGCTCATATTGGACGAACCAACGGCTGGATTATCCCCTGAGGAAACGTTAAGCGTCATCGATTTGATTAATAAATTGTCTAGAGAGTTGGGGCTCACCATCTTGCTATGTGAACATAACATGGACTTGGTGTTTTCTGTTGCTAATCGAATTATGGTGATGCAGCACGGTGCGTCCATTTTCGAGGGAAAGCCGGATGAGGCGAGAAAGAGCCCTCAAGTCCAGGAAGCCTACTTGGGAGGATCAGCTTGATGCTGGAAGTAAACGCCATCCATACTTATTACGGCCTGTCCCACGTCCTGTTTGGGGTCTCCATAAAGGTATCAAAGGGTCAGATCGTTTGCCTCCTGGGAAGAAATGGAGCGGGAAAAAGTACAACCATGAAAAGTATTATGGGTTTGACTCCGCCCCTCGAAGGCACGATCCTATTCAAGGGAGAGGTGATTACGGGGAGAAGACCGCACCTTATCGCTCGAATGGGGATTGCCTATGTGCCCGATGATCGTAGGGTTTTTGCGGATCTGACGGTCGACGAGAACCTGGAGATATCTGAAAGAAAGACGGCGGAAAGGAGGCAGTGGAACAGGGAAACGGTCTACGAGATTTTCCCGACCCTGAGAGCCATGATATCACGAAGAGCGGGTAACCTCAGCGGGGGTGAGCAACAGATGCTTACCCTTGCCAGAGCCCTGGTTACGAACCCTGCATTTATTTTGTTGGACGAACCAACAGAGGGTTTGGCCCCACTTATTGTAAGAGAAATTGAAGATCAGGTCCAAAAGCTTAGAAGTTCAGAAATAAGCGTCTTGCTGGCCGAACAGAATGTTCTTTCAGCGGTAAGTCTAAGCGACTACGGGTACATCATCGATAACGGTCATATCCGATACCACGGAAGCATTCAGGACCTGAAGGAAAATGAAGAAGTCAGTAGGAGGTACCTGTTGGTGTGAGCAAATCGGGTGGGTAGTACTATGGGTATTCTGGAGATGGCAAATACTCTTTTTGGATTCCCTCCGGATGGAGTGTACTGCAGAATGCCGCTTGTGAGGAGAGAGGCGCAGAGCGTTGGCTTAGGATATTGAGATCGAGTTAGTGAGTCTTATGTCTGCGTTTCAAGTTGAAATGTAAAAGGGATTCATCGATAGAGGAAGTCTATCTCGATCTGGAAAGAAGCGGGAGAGGAATAAAGGAGACCGTGGAAACACGAGAAATTCTTTTGGGAAATGGGGCAATAGCATTGGGTATCGTGGAGTCTGCCTGTCAAGTAGTCACTGCCTACCCAGGGACACCCAGCTCGGAGATTGTACCGGAAGTCATCAGATTTGTGAAGGCGGGCGGATTCAATACGTATGTGGAGTGGTCCACAAATGAAAAGGTAGGTCTGGATATAGCTTTTGCTGCCTCGATATCAGGGAAGAGAGCTGCCTGTTGCATGAAGCAAGTCGGGCTCAATGTGGCGGCTGATTCCCTGATGAGTTGTGCGTACTTAGGAACGGTAGGAGGGCTGGTGATCATTTCCTGTGACGAACCCATGCCACATTCTTCCGCGACTGAACAGGATACGAGATTTATGGCGAAATTCGCAAAAGTTCCGGTGCTTGATCCATCCACTCCTCAAGAAGCCAGGGAGATGGTTGGAGTGGCGTTTAGTCTTTCAGAGGAATTCAAGGTGCCGGTCATTCTGAGACCGGCGGTTCGAGTATGTCATGCCCGACAGTCTATTACATACAGACCGATGGCAGAAGGGAAACGAAAGGCTGATTTCGGAAGGAATCCAGACAGGTGGGCGGCGACACCACGGTTCAGGCTCACGCTCCATGCCGAACTGAACGAGAAGGTCATGGAAATAGGGAAAACCTTTGACGGACTTTCAGCCCACAATTTTCATGACCTCGAACCTGGTAAGAAATATCCCCTTGGCATCGTCGCGGGTGGGGTTCCTTATGCGGTTCTGAGAGATATTCTTCGTGAAGAGGACCGAACAGACATTCCCGTCCTTAAGTTGGGCGCACCTTACCCATTTCCGGAGAGCCTGGCATCGGATTTCTTGTCGGCTTGTGAAAAGGTGCTGGTCATAGAAGAAACGGATGCATTTATCGAGCTTCTTATTCGGGATTGTTATAAGGTCCTTGGCCGTTTGACAGGACATATTCCTAGAGAGGGTGAACTGCTTCCACAGATTATTCACAGAAAAGTCAGTGACGTTTTGTCAGAATTGGGCCAGCAGCCTCTGAAAAAAGATGAATTTGCAGAGGCCATGGCAGTTGTAAATTCTTTGGAACTTCCTATACGCAAACCCACCTTGTGTCCAGGGTGTCCGCACAGAGCGACGTTTTTTGCGATAAGGAGTGCTCTGCCAAAAGCCATAATTACTTCGGATATTGGCTGCTACACTCTGGGTATAAACATGGGTGCCGTAGATACCATTCTCAACATGGGCGCGGCGATAACCATGGCAGCGGGTTTTTACCACTCTTTCGCGCAGGATGGTGTAGCCCAACCAATTGTATCTACCATAGGGGATTCCACATTCTTTCACTCTGGAACCTCAGGGTTGCTGAACGCGGTCTATAATGGAGCCAAGTTCATTCTTGTCATTATGGATAACCTCACCACCGCCATGACCGGGATGCAGCCCACGCCCGCCCTTGGAATACGGGCAGATGGCAGCAGCGGGAAAGCCGTATCCCTGGAAAGGGCAGTCATCGGGTGTGGGGTGGAATTTATGGAAGCGGTGGATCCCTATGACCTAGAGAAAATGAACGAAGTGCTTAAAAAGGCGGCTGCGTATGTCAATGATCCGGGAGGAGGCATTGCGGTCGTCATTGCGCGACATCCATGCCTCATCGCTTACAGAGAGAAAGCCCTTCTCAAGAAAAAGAAAATTTCGATCACAGAGGACTGTGTAGAATGTAATTTCTGCATTGAGCGTTTCGAGTGCCCTGCCATTTTTCGAGATCAAGAGCTGGGACGGACGAGCATCAATCAGCAGCTTTGTTCAGGGTGCGGCGTATGCTTGTCGGTCTGTCCTACGGGCGCGATCGTGGAGGCCGCATGAATACAATCAATCTGGTGCTTTGCGGTCTAGGGGGACAGGGGATCCTTTTCATGACAAAAGCCCTTTCCCAAGTGGCAATTCAGAAAGGTTATGACGTGCTGGGGGCTGAGACCCATGGGATGGCACAGCGCGGGGGCTCGGTGGTCTCCCATTTGAGGCTCGGGGACGTTCAAAGCTCTCTGGTGCTACCGGGCTCAGCCCAACTGGTTCTCGCTCTGGACGAGAATGAGGGGTATAAGAATCTGCCTTTTGTGGCCCCGGCAGGTAGATGGTTTGTCAATATCTCGTCTCCTTCTTTTCCTGGCAAAAAAGTAAAAGACTATCTTGACGTGAGAGGAATTCAATGCCGAGGCATACCGGCAAGTTCCATTGCCATTGCCATGGGAGAGCCAAGGTCGTCCAATCTCGCCCTCCTGGGGTATTTGTCCGCGTTTGGAGAGGATCCGTTCACCTACGGTGACCTGAGGTTGGCGGTTCAGCAAATCAGTCCCGATCGGATGAGGGAAAAGAACATCGAGGTTTTCGAAGCAGGCTTCAAAAGAGGGATCGATGAGAGAAGGTCTGTACGCAGAGCGTAGGATATGGCGCTCCAACGGGCGGATCCCCAAGGCTACTTCAGCCAACTGGAACGGGGAACCCTCAGCTTCTAAGGGCTTCACTAACCTAACTCAAGGGAACAACACGGGAATGCCTTGAGCAACCGGCTCTTTTTGATGAGGGCTAATGTCCTGAGTTAGAGATCCGTTACGAAATCGAGCTGAGCCGAAGCCCCCCGGGGGGTGTTCTCTCAGGACCGCAATACTGCCTCATGGGCGTTTTGAACGCCCCCATAGTTTTAATAGTCGTCACCGGGAAGGCACAGAGTGGCGTGGCGGTCGGGGAGATTTTCCTCTGGGGCTGTCCGTGGTGACTGTGAAGCCGATGGCGCCGTCAAAGTGGCTCTGGACGAATGTCATTGCGGCCTGGAAGAACACCCCCCGGGGGGCTCCGACTGGATTTACTTATTCACCTGTTTTTTGACTCCGGACACTAGGTTTTGGGACTCAAAGATGCTGTGGTATCGGTGACGGGCAGCTTTGAGATGATTTGTGTGTTTTTCGTTTTGGGATTCAACCAAAGAAAGGAGGAAGAGGGACATGAGTAAAGGAATGCGATGGTTATCTCTGGTCGTGATCTTGCTTCTCGGTTTTCTCATGAATGGATCGACAGCGCGGGGGGCAGAACCTAAAACCCTTCTATGGGGTTTGACCGCCTCCTTATCAGGGGCAGGGGCTTACTGGGGAGTGGGAATCGTCAATGGCGCCAACCTTGCGATAGAGGATATCAATTCCAAAGGCGGGGTTACGGTTAAGGGAGAAAAATATGCCTTCAACCTGAAGTCTTACGATCACGAGTTTCGGCCGGACAAAAACTTGGAGCTGATGCACCGGCTTGTCGAGGCCGACAAGGCTACATTCCTGTGGACCCACGGGGCGGCAGCGACTGTCGCTTGCCTTCCTTATTTCGCACAAGCGAAGAAGGTGGTTGTCCACATCGCAACGGGAGAAAAAATGCTGAGTGACAAGGAGGGGTCCTATTACGCCTTCAAGACCCTGGACGACCCGCCAGTGACAACCAAGTTGGGTCTCCAGTTTATCCATCAAAAGTATCCGAATGTGAAGAAGATATTCGATATCAGCCCAGATAACGAGTCAGGCTGGGACAATTCCCGACACACGAAGAAATATGCCGAGCAGTATGGGATGGAAGTGAAAACAGAATATTATCCGCGGGGAACGACGGATTTTTATCCAATTATCACCAGAGGCCTCGCATGGAAGCCTGACCTCATTACGCCTTCAAGGAGCGCACCCGAGGCTCTTGGAAATATCATCAAGCAAACCCGTGAGCTGGGGTTCAAAGGGCTGTTCTATAGCGAGGCACCCTATGCCTTTGAAGCAGTGAAGAAATCCGCAGGACAGCATGTGGAGGGCTGGATATTCGTAACGTCATCGTACCTCGTACCCGGATCTGAGACGCCGGAGGAAAAGGTGTTCCAGAAGAAGTATATCGAGAGGCATGGCGGCTCTTTCAACGATGCAGCGCAAACAACAGCACAGGGGTTGTATATTGTCGCAGACGCGATCCAAACAGCACAGAGTCTCGAGACAGAGGCCCTCATCAAAGTGATGGAATCGAAGAAGTTCAAGCCCCTTGGACGAGATCTGTCTTTTGTCGGTAAATCAATATACCCCTACAAGCGGCAGTCCAATACGGGCGTACTCATCGTTGGGGTCAAGAACGGGCAGCAAGTGCCGATATCGCCGGTGATTTATCTTCCCGACGATTTCTGAAAATCTGGATCATGGGGCACCTTCTCCAAAGAGGGTTTGCGAGCCTGAGCTCGTGAGCAGGTTGGCCCTGACTTCTGGAAATCGCTTGCCAACCCTTTTGGAGAAAGAAAAATGGATCGCGGAGGTGCGGTTCACAGCCGGCCGATGATAGGGTGAAGAAAACCATAACGAGGAGGTCATTGGCCTAGGCTTATTGAAATGAGACCTCAAAGGAAACAGGAGATATGGAGTGGATCTCCAACTCAGAGGGAAAGCAGCCGTCGTCACAGGGGCGGGGAGAGGTATAGGCGCAGCTGTGGCGTTACACCTCGGCAGAGAGGGCGCTCACGTCGTCGTCAATGACATCGACGGACCTGCGGCGAGAGGGGTCGCTGCTGACATTACGTCAGGTGGCTCTATTTCCTTGGCCGTAGAAGCAGATGTGACTAAGAAAGATCAGGTCGAAAACATGATTTCCAAGGCTCTGAGTGAGTTCGGGAAACTGGATATACTTATCAACAATGCGGGGATTGCCTACGATTCAGCCGGGCCGATCACCAGGAAGCTTTTTCAGGAGTCCTCTTTTGAGGATTGGCAAAAAGAGATCGCTCTCATTTTGTACGGGACGATGAACTGCGCAAAAGCGGTCCTGGAGCACATGATCAAGCAGAGATACGGCAGAATTATAAATATTTCCTCTGACGTGGCCAAAACACCTCTGGGGCTGAAAGGAACGAGCATTTATAGCACGGCCAAAGCAGGAATAAACGCTCTCACCAGGAGCCTGGCGACGGAAGTCGCAGTCCACGGCATCACGGTGAATGCTGTTTCTCCCGGCATGGTCAGGACAACGAGGGCTTTGCTGGCTGAACAGCATAGAGAGAAGAGGTCGAAGGAATACGAGTATTATAAGAATTTCGAAAAGAGTGTGCTCGGGCTTATCCCGCTCGGCCGGATGGGCGAGCCCGATGACGTCGCGAAGCTGGTGGTATTCCTGGCCTCTGATGCTGCCAGATGGATCACAGGCCAAACGTTCAGCGTCAACGGCGGCCTCGTCATGATGTGATGGTGGGATTGAATGTTCTTCTTGCAGGTATTGATTAATGGGCTTTCACTCGGCGTGACTTACGGTGTCGTTGCTCTGGGACTCACGGTCATATTTGGCGTCATGCGCATTCTCAATTTTACGCACGGCGCGCTTCTCATGCTGGGAGGGTACTGCGTCTATTACAGCACCGTGGGTTTCCTGCATATTCCCTACGTGGCAGCGCTCGGCCTATCCTTTCTTCTTCCAGGTCTTTTTGGTGCCATTTACGAAAAGATTCTCCTCAGACGGTACAAGGGCGAAATATTGGTTTGTTTGATCATCACCCTCGCCCTATCGAAAATCCTGCAGGGCACGGCCCAAGCTACATTCGGTTTGATGCACAAAGCGATCCCGCCCCTGTTTGGAACCACGATGAATCTTGGCGGGATCTACATTTCAAGCGACAGGCTTTTTGTCGTTCTGTCGGCAGTGCTGCTGTTGGCCGGCACCCTCGCACTGATTGATTACACCAAAATAGGCACCGCGATACGCGCTGTTTCGATAGACAACGAGGCGGCATCGCTTCAAGGCATCAATGTGGGAGGAATCTATTCTTTCGGAATGTTCATAAGTTGTGGGCTTGCGGGTATGGCCGGTGCGCTGATATCCTTGACAAACCCGATTGATGCCTACATGGGCGAGGCGCCCCTGATCACATGTTTTATCGTGATGATCATAGGGGGCCTGGGGAGCATTGGGGGAACACTTGCAGCGGCCGGGCTGATAGGAATCTTGGAGAGCTTCGTTACAAGCTATTTTGGTAGCCTGGTGGCGGGGATTGTGAACTTCACCATATTAATCATCTTTCTCCTTATAAGGCCGAGGGGAATTTCCGGTGAATGAGCGTTCCGGTTGGTCAAAACAACATGTCGCATCAAGCATCTTGATCGGAGCAGTTTTCCTGATTCCGATTATCCTTGAAGGGTACCTGCTGCGTTTCCTAACCCTGACTTGGATTTTTGCGATAAGCGTCTTGGGGTTGCGATTCCTACACCTTGTGGGAGAGGTGAATTTCGGCCATATCGGTTTTGTTGCCATCGGAGCGTATGTTTCGGCCTTGTTGACAGTAAGGACCGGGGTTCCTTTTCCTATCGCCCTGGCAGGCGCCTGCATCGTTACCGGTCTGCTTGGGTTGGTGCTTGGTTTTATAAGTATGAAACTCACCGGCGCCTATTTCTTCATGATAACCTTTGCCGTCAATGAGGTGATTATTTTGACCCTGACTCGCCTGAGAGAGTTGACCGGCGGGTTTGGGGGCATATCGAATATTCCTGCTCCGGGGAATGCGTTTCTCAGTTCGGATATACCTTATTACTATCTGGCCTCAGTTTTTCTGGCTGCTGTTTTTGTCCTGACGGAATCCCTCGATAGGTCCTACCTTGGAAGGGTTTTGCGAGGGATTTCACAGGCACCGAACCTGTGTGAATCGGTGGGAATAAATACGCTAAGATATAAGGCCTGCTGCCTTGGGATTTCTTGCTCTGTCGCGGGTCTGTCTGGTGCATTGTTCGCACATTATGTCCGGTTCATCAATCCAGATTGTTTTTCCTTTCATTACATGATGGATACTTTGACTTACATGATTGTCGGTGGCGCATCATCCGGGTTGGGTTCAATATTGGGTACGTTACTGGTACGGAGCATTATTGAGGTTGTTGGAGGACTGCGGCAATACGAGCTAATTCTCTCGTCAAGCCTTCTGCTGGCGGTCATGCTTTTCTTGCGGGAGGGAATAGCCAGCCTACCCGGGAAAATGGTGAAATTCATCAGGGGAGAGTAAGGGTTTTTGTGATGTCTTTCTTTGAAGTCAAAAGGCTCAGAAAACGGTTCGGCGGCCTTTACGCCGTTGACGACCTCAGCTTCAGCGTGAACCCGGGCGAGGTGGTGGGGCTGATCGGCCCTAACGGGTCAGGAAAGACGACGACCATCAATCTGATTACCAATACGATTCGACCTGACGGGGGAGAGGTCTTGAGCAAGGGAGAGAACATTACCCGTCTCAAAACACACCTAATAGTCAAGAAAGGAATAACGAGGACGTATCAGCTATCCACTCTGTTTATGGACATGACGGTACTGGAAAATGTCGTATTGGGATTCCATGTTCAAAGGCGCGGTCTTTGGAAACCGTTTAGGGGTAGGTTCTCTCACACGAAGGAAAGTAAGAAACCTTTCGTTAGAAAAGCGATGGAAATGCTGGAGTTCGTCGGGGCCGGTGAATTGAGAAACGAGGTGGCCAAGAACCTGCCCCATGGGAACCAGAGGTGTGTGGCACTCGCTGTGGCCTTGGCGAGCAATCCGCAACTCATCCTGCTCGACGAACCGATGTCCGGTATGAACGAAAAAGAGAGAGATGCGATGGTGCAGAGGTTGCTGGAGTTGAAGAGGAAAGGGATAGCGATCCTGCTGATTGAGCACGATATGAGAGTGGTGATGGGTGCCTGCGAAAGAATCGTGGTCCTTAATTTCGGCAAGAAAATAGCCGAAGGTTCGCCTAAGGAGATCCAGTCTAACAGGGAAGTGGTAAGAGCCTATTTGGGAGAGGCCTATGCTCCTAAGGGTTAACGACATAACGGTACATTATGAGAAGGTCGCAGCGCTGGGAGGCGTCCATCTGGCGGCGGGGGAGGGTGAGATTGTCTCCTTGATCGGAGCCAACGGTGCGGGCAAATCGACATGCCTGAGAGCGATTTGCGGCTTGAAGCGGATCACAGAAGGGGAAATTTGGTTCAATGATCAGCGAATCGACAAAATGCGGGTGCATGAGGTGGTAAAGCTCGGCGTTTCCATGGTCCCAGAAGGGAGAAAACTGTTTTCACCCCTGTCGGTGATGAAAAACCTTGAGATGGGAGGTTATTGTCGAAATGATAAAAACGGGAAAAAGAGGACGGTCGCAGAGATTTTTGGACATTTCCCTGTTCTGAAGGAGAGGCTGAAGCAAACTGCGGGGAGCTTGAGCGGCGGAGAGCAGCAAATGTTAGCGATAGGAAGGGCGTTGATGTCGAAACCGGCATTGTTATTGCTCGATGAACCATCCCTGGGATTAGCGCCGCTGATGGTCGAGGAGATTGCGAGAATAGTCAAAGCGATAAACGATAAAGGGGTATGCATCGTGTTGGTAGAACAGAATGCGGCGATGGCCCTTAGTCTTTCGCACAGGACGTACGTGCTGGAATTGGGCAAGGTTGTTCTCGAGGGGAGATCAGAGGAGGTAATAAGCGATCAGAGGGTCTTAGAAGCTTACCTCGGTGGGAAGGGGTGATTTGGGCAAAAAAAAATGATGAATAACCAGAAGTCCTTTGAGGGTCTGAAGAAGGGACTGAGTCCTAAAGTGAAGAAAGGCAAATACTACGGGGTTGATCTGAGGATCGAGCCCAGGAGGATTGCACTTCTCGTCATCGATCTTCAGAACGATTTTTTGCATCCCGAGGGTGTTTTCGCAAGATATGGGGTTGAAGTTGGTGGCTTTCGGAAGCAACTGGCACATGTTGTGAAACTCTCTGATCTCTGCCGTCAATGGGGAATTCCAATCATTCATGTGAAGCACGTCATTATTGAAGACAGGGAAGGTAAAGGTGCAAATATCGGGTTGTTCGCCTCTACGGCAAGGCCGTGGCTCCTGCGCGAAGGGTTGCGGCCTGGCACCTGGGGGGCGGAGATGCTCAGCGAAGTCGGTCAACCCGATTATGAAATACAGAAGCAGAGGTTGAGTGGTTTTTTCGAGACGCCTTTGGAGAGCCTTTTGAGAGATCTGAAAGTTGAAGCTCTGGCATTTTCGGGGTTTTCCACGAATTTGTGCGTAGAGCACACTTTTCGCGATGCCGTGATAAGGGACTTTTGCGCCTTTGGGATCAGGGAAGCCATGATCTCTCATGATCCCGAGTTGCAGAAAGCATCGGAGAAGAACATGGCCATCATGGGCCACTGTGTGTCACTGCGTCAATTCGAGGCTGCCCTGCGCGCGACCTCCCTTGCGGCGAAAAAAAGCAAAAGACGCGAAAAAGGCTGAAGGGATCGATGGAAAGCCAAACAAGAAAGCGTTTGATTTTGAGGCAAAGCGGTGAAAATTATCATTCGTGATGGATGGATCATTGATGGCATAGGCTGTGATCCCGTAAAGGGTGATTTACTGGTGGCAGAAGGCGTGATCAAGAACATCGGGTCTATACCCCTGTCGGTCGCGAAAGGGGCTGATCTCGTTATTGATGGGAAAGAGAAGTGGGTTCTTCCGGGGTTCATCAACTGCCACGTGCACCTCACAGCGAACGCAAGCCATGACTCATTGCGCGACATGCAGAGCGCGGATGCGTGTGAGGCAACGATCATCGGCGTCACGGCTGCTGAGAGACTGCTCAAAGCGGGGATCACGACGGTTCGGGATATGGGAAGCAAAAACTATGAGGCGCTCTCCATCCGGGAGGCCGTCAATCGGGGGATGATTGCAGGGCCAACGATCGTTGCAGCGGGGCGAGCATTGCTTATGACGGGGGGGCATTTCCTAGGGCAAGAGGTGGATGGTGTTGATGCTTGTTTGGCCGGTGCTCGCTCGCAAATCCGGGCTGGAGCCGATTTCATCAAAATCGTTGCAACCGGAGGTTTGGGAAAGATGCCTGGAGCACAGGAGCTAACCTATGCTGAAATGAGGGCATGTTGTGACGTGGCTTTGAGGGCCGGCAAAGCAAGCGCAGCCCATGCGCATGGGACGAGTGGAATCAAGGATGCGGTGCGGGCCGGGGTGAGTTCCATCGAACACGGGACGATGTTGGACGACGAAGCCATCGACATGATGATCAAAGGCGGGACCTATCTTGTCCCGACTTTCGCCGCCTATTCTTCGATCGTGAAGGATGGGGTAAGGAGAGGGGTTCCGGATCATATTATTCGGTCTTCGCGGTGGGTGATGGAAGAGAAAAGAGCCAGATTCAAGGAGGCATTCGAAAAGGGAGTTCCTGTTGCGTTCGGGACCGACGGAGGGTCTCCGATCAACAATCATGAGAACGTGGTGGAAGAAAGTCGATGTATGATGGAGGGAGGTATGTCCCCGATGGATGTCATCATCTCCCTGACACGGAATGCTTCCCGTTTGCTGCGTTTGGAGGGGAGCGTTGGGACCTTGGAGCGGGGCAAGCAAGCAGATATCGTTTTGTTGGGAGGGAACCCCATAGAGAGGGTGGAAGAACTGGCTAATGTCGCAGCGGTGATCAAGAAAGGTGTGTTGAAACACGCCTTTCCGGACCGAGGGTACGAGGTGGAGTGAGGAGAAGGGGCATGAGACGGGGGCATGCCGTTTGTACCGGTTCTGTGGCTTCAACGGGAAGGGAAAAACCTTTCACGTTAAAGAAGGGGGTGTCCGATCGAATGATGGGTCAGGGGGGAAACCTGCAATCTGAAAAACCTATCTTTAGACCGGTTGGGGATAAACAAAGGCGGAAGGAATGTTATGGAAAAAAGGGCTTATTTGCGAAAGTTGATTGCCGGAAAGAGGGTGATCGTCGCCCCCGGCGTGTATGATTGCGTCTCAGCCAGGATCGTGGAGAAGTTGGGTTTTGATACAGCGTTTGTGTCAGGGTACAGCCTGGAGGCATCCGTTCTTGGCAACCCTGACATCGGCTTAGCCACCAAGACGGACGTGGTAACTCACGCCAGGTACATTGCCAGGTCGGTTAAAATCCCGGTCATTTGTGATGCTGATACCGGCTATGGGAATGCGATAAACGTTTGGGAAGCGGTGAGGGAATTTGAGGACGCGGGAATCGCCGGAATCGAGATCGAAGATCAAACCGTTCCGAAAAAATGCGGGTACATGGCAGATCGCAAGCTGATATCCACAGAGGAGATGGTGGGAAAGATTGAAGCTGCAAAGGATGCGCGACGGGACGGGGACTTCCTCATCATCGCCAGGTCGGATGCTCGAGGCGTTGCCGGTGTTGACGAAGCCATAAAGCGGTATAACGCCTATTTTGACGCAGGCGCTGATTTCGGGGTGATCGCTGAGAGCTACAGCGTCGAAGATTTGAGAAAAGCGACAGGATACACCAAAGGACCGCTGGGGGTCGCCGGGGGTATTCCAGGTCGGGACGAGACCCTTCTGGCATTGGAAAAATATGAAAAAATGGGAATCAAAATGGTCATATTCGGCTTATCGGCGCTTTACGCGGCAAGCCGTGGGGTCATGGATGTTTATGGGCACCTCAGGAAGAGTGGAATCATATCCCCGTCCATCATGAGTTCCAAACTGATGGGATTCGATGAGTTCAATGAATTGATAGGTCTGCCTTTCTGGAAGGAAATCGAGAAAAGATATCTCAAACCATAGCCCATAAAGCATCCGAGCAGCGGCATAGGTTTCGCTTTGCGAAAATTATGCAGCGGTTTATGAGCATTAAATGCAGGAGGCTCTTTTAGGTAGCCGTTCAGGGCATCTGAACGTCGATTAACTTCGAGGACCGCCCTGGAACGGTGTAAGAAGCGCTTCTTGACGTGCCCCTGAGTCACAAGCTTCTCGGCAGCCGCAAAGAGGAGACCATTAGGGAAATCCCCCGCCGATGAATCCAGCACACCAAACATCGCATTCGTCACTTTATTTGCTCGGCATCTGCTTCGGGACACTGCAGCCTAGATGCAGCGGCCACCATCAACCAGTATAGAGGCACCTGTCAAGGCTGAGGCTTCATCTGAGGCTAGATACAATGCGGCATACGCAGTATCCTCCGGCCTGGCAGCGCGGCGGCGGAGAGGGATGGTATCAGCTACTGCCTTTTTCTGTTTTTCATCGAGCACGTCTATCATGGGGGTTTCCGTAAACCCTGGAACTACACAATTAACGCGGATATCAAAAGGTGCAAGTTCCAAAGCGAGTGCCTTGGTCAGTGTTATGACCGCTCCTTTTGAAGCGGCGTAGGCAGAAAAAAACATCCGGGGCCTCATCGCACCTGTAGACGCATTGTTGATAATAACTCCTTTTCTTGCCCTTTTCATCGCGGGGATAGCGTATTTCGTGGTCAGAAAGATGCTCTTGACGTTAACCGCGAATATCTGGTCCCACATAAGCTCATCGATCTCATCGATAGGCGCGATCTTTATGATTCCGGCATTATTGAATAGAATGTCAATTCTGCCAAAATTGGCCAAGACCACTTCCATTAGATTTTCCACTTCAGACGCTATCGTCACATCCGTACGAACAAAAATTGCTTCGCTTCCCCTTGACCGGATGGTGGATACAGTTTCTTCTCCCGTGGAAACCGTTCTTTCGGCAACCGCTACCTTTGCTCCCTCTCTGGCAAAGAGGTGAGCAGATGCTTTCCCTATCCCCGAGCCACCCCCTGTAATGATCGCTACCTTATTAGCAAGTCTCATCGTCCAGCCTCCAAGAAACTCGCGATTGAAATTGCCCTTATTTCATGAGCCCAGGCAGCCATAGCAAAAGAGGGGGATAGGCAATCATGATGGCCATGGCAAGCAAATCAAGGGCTAGAAAGGGATAAACCGCTGTGTAGATGTCCGCCATCGTGACATGACGCGGTGCAACAGATTTCATCACAAACAACAGCGTGCCGAAGGGGGGTGAGATGGTCGCCATCTGCATGTTCAGGAGAATGATAACCCCAAACCAGAGCGGGTCAAAACCAAAGCTTTTGATGATGGGCATGAAAATGGGTATGGTCACCATGATGACCGCCACCGGGTCCATGAAGAAACCCATGATCAGGCAGATCAGTTGCATGAGGACCAGCACGACAATGGGATGGAGTTGAGAGTTCACGGCGAGTTCAGCCAAACCTTTTGTCGAGCCCGTGTAAGCGAGGATCTGGGCAAAAACGGTCGAGCCCGCGAAAATCATAAAGATCATGACCGAGACCTGGACCGTGCCATAAACGGATTCTTTGAAGACTTTCCAGCTGAAATCCCTGTACACCACAGCCAACAGGACGCAACCCACTGATCCCATCGCCGCCGCTTCGGTGGGCGTGGCAACTCCCAAGAATATGACCCCAATAGCCAGAAAGAATACCGTTCCTAAGGGTAGCACGTACAGAAGCGTCAGCTTGATTTTCTCAGAGAGAGGAACCTTTCTGATTTCATAGGAGGGTGCGAGATGGGGCTGGAGGGAACATCGAATCACAATATAAAGGACATAGATGAAAGCGAGCAAAATGCCCGGGACGGTAATGGCCACGAGGAATTTTCCGATGGACAGCTGCCCCCAGATGGCCAGAATGACTCCCAGGGCACTCGGAGGAATCAATATATCCAATCCCGCACTTGCCAGAAGGGGACCGAGGGTCATCGCTTTCTTATAGCCCCTCTGTTCCATTTCAGGCAGAAGCACTGAACCCAGCATGGCGGCACTTGCCACCCCCGCACCCGAGAGGGCGCCGAAGACAGCTCCGCCAAAGACAGCCAAAATGCTTAATCTCCCCGGAATGCGGCCAATCCATTTTTCGAGAGCGTCCATCATGTTGGAAGCCATACCAGAGCGAAACATGAAATCGCCCATGAGAACAAAAAGGGGTACGGGCAGGAAATTAAAATTCGCCACCGAATCATGGACGTTCAGGATGAACTGAGAAAGACCAATCTCTCCCCGCCAGAAGACGAAAACACCGATCAGATCGATGAGCAAGAATGAGAAAGCGACCGGCATACCGATCGCAAACAAGAACATGAGAGAACCAAAAAGAATTATCAGGGTCACCCACCATTCCATTGTGCTTGATTCCTCAGCTAATTCCCGTGCTTCGAAGGGTGCGCCTTTGCGGGGAATTTGAAATTCCGATAGTTTTGAGCGCTTCTTCTTATGAACTGAATGAGAAGCAGAAGGCTGCCGAACGGGATGATGGCAAGAATCGGTGCTTTTGGTATTTCCAAAAGGGTTGGAAAGTAGTGCCCTTTCAGAAAATTGAGCCAAGTCACCTTAGAGCCATACCAGACTAGAGGGAGGCAAATCGCGATCCCAAACAGGGAAGTGATGAAACCGAGAAACGCCCGGGTTTTCGGATTAGCCATCGCCAGGACGAAGTCGACGGTTACATGTCCTTCTTTTCTCAAGAGCCAGGCGCTTCCGAAGAAGGTGATGAAAAGCAAAAGGTGTTCGGTAATTTCTTCAACGCCTAAGATCGGCCGATTAAGAAAATACTTCAGCATCACGTTGACGCAAACGACGAGGGTTATAATGACGATAATGATCGCAACCAAGGAGGCTAACAGGTCGAGGATGCGGTCGAAAACATTGGCCATTCTATTCAGAAACTTCATATGAGCCTAGGGAGGGCCCTCCTGGTCGCCTACCAATCACAGAACCTCTGCTTTTGGTTTTGACCAGGAAGGCCTGGATAAAGAATTGAAAATCGAAAAGAGCATTCCCAGTTCAAATTTCGGAATCAATGCCCTGTGACTTTCTTGATTTGCGGAATGAGCTCTGGAACTTTCTCAGCTAATATCTCCCAATCGACCCGATCGATGATCTCTAAGTACTTTTGGGCATCCTTATCAGGGAACCGCAAAGGCTTGACGCCTATCCCTTCAAGTTTCTTCCACTCCTTGTCAAATTCCTTCTTGTAGTAATTGACCAGTTCAGCCTCCCAAGCCTCGGTTACAGAAAGGAGTTTGGATTGCGCCTCTTTAGGCAGCTTGTTCCACACGTTAAGGTTCATCAGAATCACCGCGTTGTTGGCATCATGGAAAGGATGATCAATGATATATTTGCATTTGTCCGTCCACCCCGATTCCCTTGGTCCCCAAAGGGGCCATCCCATGCCGTCCACCGCGCCTCTTTCGAGTGAGGTGTAAACATCGGGGGTCATAATCGTGACAGGAATCATTCCCATCTCCTTCATGAAACGATCAAAGTGCGATCCCGACCGCATCTTGAGACCCTGAAGATCTTCAAGACGGCTTACGGGTTTTATCGTCCAGAGATAGAAAGGCGTGGCAGACAGCCATCTTCCAAGGTACATGACGTTGATTTTCTTGAACCGATCCGCCATGAATTCGTGGAATCCGCCCGATTTCCTCTCTTCCATAGGCGTGTACTTTGACACGAAAAAGGCCCAGCCTTCAGGGAAAAGAGAGGTGAAATAGGCTGTGACCGAGAAGGCAATGTCAACAACACCGTCTTTGACGGCATCCGCCTGCTGAAGGCCGGGAATGACCTCCGGGCCTCCTAAGGTGACGTTCACGTGATCTTTCAATTCCGCGTTGACCCGTTTTACCCAATCCACGACCATGATAGCCAGATCATGGTTTGTGGGAAGGAAAATCACGGCTTTCATGTTGACTGGTTTCGCAAAAAGGTTCGGCGGATAAGAAAGGGAAATCGTGACCGCCAATGCCGCTACCAAAACCGAATAGATCAATCTTTTCATTCCTTCCTCCTCCTCATAGTTATGGGGCTTTCGCCCGATTAAGTGGCTTCGGGATACATGTCAACAGCCTGGGAGCCAAGGGGCCGAATCCCCTTTGACGATTGCCGTGGCTGATCAAAATTCCTCTCTCAGGACTTCACTCGATTCTGCGGCCCTAAGACCTTAAGATTCGGAGACCAGAGGCCGGAATTTCGGCAGGGCGATCTCCGAAGACACATCCTCAAAGGTAACCATCACCTTCATCCCTATCTTTACCTCTTCCGGAGGCAAGCCGACGATATTGCTGATTAACCGCGGTCCTTCTCTCAACTGTACGATCGCGACGACAAACGGCAATCCTTTGGCAAATACGGGAGAGTTATCGATCACCTGTCGTGGAACCGTATAAGAGTAAACCGTTCCTTCCCCCGATAATTCTTTCCAAGACAACTCTTCTCCGCCGCATTCGGAGCAGCAAGGTTTCGGATAAGCCTGGAGCATGTCGCATTTTGAACAATACTGAAAGGCAAGTTTTCGCTGCTTTGCCGCCTCCCAAAACTTCCGGCTGAGGACAGTCATCATCGGTACAGGTAAGGACTCATTCAAAGGATCCAAAGTTACGGCACCTCCTTTCCAAGAATACAAACGTGAGAGTTTATAAGGTTCCCGGCATACTGGGTAATGGCGCCTATAAGGCTTACAAGCCCGATCCTGGCCTCCCTGACCTGCCGCTTCCCCGCCTCCTGCCGGAGTTGACGGATCGCTTCCACGATAAAATGGAAACCCCCTGCCATTCCCGCCTGACCGGAGGACAGTTGCCCGCCCCCAGTGTTGATGGGCAAATTCCCCTTAAAAGAGATGTCCCTTTGATCGAGCAACCTGCCGGCTTCCCCCTTTTCACAGTAACCGAGGTCTTCAAGCTGAATCATCACAGCGTATGAATAGTCGTCGTAGAGCTGAAGAAACGAAACGTCCGACTTTTGAACGACTCCCGCTCTTTCGAAAGCCTCTTTTCCAGCTCTCACCGTTCCCATGTAGGTAATATCAGGCGCAAGGCTGTCTTCGTGCCGGTAGTTGTAGCATGCCCCCGACCCCAGCAGGTACACCGGCTTGTCCGTCATGTCCTTCGCTTTCTCGGCGGAAGTCACGACAAAAGCGAGCCCGCCGTTAACAGGCAGGCAGCAGTCGAGAAGCCGTATGGGATCGCTGATCATCCTGGACTTCAAATAGTCCTCTGTTGTAATAGGCCGATCGAAGTAAGCCAGGGGATTTAAAGTAGCATGGTATCTCTGAGTCACCGGGATCTTTGCCACCTGCTCAGGAGTCGCCCCGTACTGGTGGATGTAGCGCTGAGCGATCAGGGCAAAGAGGCTGTTGGGTCCCATCATTCCAAAAGGTCTTATAAAATCCAGCACCAACCTTTGCGTCATGGTTTGAGGCGTGTATGTCAGAGGGGCATCAGCCCCAACGCACAAGACCGTATCGACAAGTCCCGCATGGATAGCAGCAGCGGCATGCTCCAACAGGTAGCCTGGGCCGGCCCCCCCATGGTCGGACCTCATGACAACCCTGGGATGCAAACCGAGGTCTTGAATCACCTGAGCCGACCACATGGGATGCACCAGTTGGGGCTCCATCAACCCGATACCCTGCCCGTCGAGATCCTTCTTCTTAAGGCCTGCACTCTCCAGGGCAAGATTCACTGCCTTCACCATGTATTGTTCCAAGGAGGGAATTGCCTCTTTGTCCCTATTTACCTTTGTTTCGCCGTACCCTACGACGGCGACCTTACCTCTCAGTGGCCAAGCCATACGCGTCTCAATCCTTTCTTCATATCTCGAAACGGCTATACTCCCTTCAGGGTGGATATTGTTGAACCTGTCAGGCTATCGCCGGACTTTCTTTTTCCTCAGGTCATAACAGTCATTTTTTTTCATCAAGCTTTGGGCCAGTTGGGATAAGTTTCCCTTTTTCACTTTTTGCGTGGAAGTGGTGGGCAAGTGATCGATGAACACGATATAGCCCGGTGCCTTGTAGTAAGCGAGCCGCTCAAAGCACCAATCAAATATTTCTTCAGCACTTGATCTGTCGGAGCTGACATCGGGGGCGAGTGAAATGCAGGCCATAACTTCTTCCCCGCGAATTTCATCCGGCGCCGCGACAACGGCAATCTCCCGGACCGAAGGATGCTTGCGGAGAACGAGTTCAATTTCAGCAGATGCGATATTTTCTCCGCTCCGTCGAATGATATTCTTCTTGCGGTCCACGAAAAAGAGGCTGCCGTCGCCCCCTTGTTTCACAATGTCCCCAGTGTGAAACCATCCTCCTGCCCAAGCCTCCTCGGTGGCTTCTTTGTTTTTCAGATAACCGGCGAAGAAGCCCGCCCTGGGGTTGGCCCCCTTTCTTCTGATCAGCAATTCACCCGGCTCACCGGCGCTACGATCATCACCGTTTTCATCAACAATCCGGAGTTCCGATTCCTCTCGCGGCCGGCCTATGCATCGTGTTCCCACGTGTCGTGGCTCAGAGGATGCGATGATGCAACCTGCTCCCCCTGTTTCCGTCATCGCCCAGCCTTCGAGCAAAGGGCAACCGAATCTAGCCTCAAAAGGCGCATGAAGAGAGGGATCCACGCCTCCTCCCAGCCCGAAGCGCATCCCATGCTCGCGCTCCGCCTTGCTCTCCGGCATATTGAGTAACATTGCCGGCATCACCCCGAGATAATGAAATATCGTGGCTCCGGTTTCAATCGCATCTGCCCACCACGTTTTAGGATGAAACCTGTCGAGAATGATGAGACAGCCTCCAGAGTGTAACATGCCCATGAATGAATGGCCGATCGCATTGACATGAAAGGTCGGCAGAGGCTGCAGAAGCCGCTCCTTGCCTTGTTTCAAAGAAACCAAACCCCCTTCAGAAAGGTACCACTGCCCCCAGGTGAAGAAATACTCGTTGGTAAGGATGCAGCCCTTCGGCCGGCCGGTTGTTCCAGAAGTGTAAAGGAGGGCAGCTTCCGTTTGCGGATTCGGCTCTTTTTCCATGGCAGATGTTCTCGGCTCAGGAAGTTGACCGAGCCCCGCTCCGATGTCGATCACCGGCGGGTTCCTGTCTGTGGTCTCAGCAATCATCCTAAGGTTCTCTATGCGTTCAGGGATCGAAATAACGATCTCGGCCTCGCTGTGGTCCAGGAGGTAGCTTGTCTCCTCGGAGCGATAATCCGGGTTTATCGGCACAATGCTGATGCCCAGGGCATTCAAAGCGAGATAGTGCAGGAAGAAAACAGGGCGGTTTTCCAGGAGGATGGCGATCCGATGACCATGACCATACCCTGCTCTTGCATAACCATCCCTGAGCCGGGCTGCCTCAGCCAGCGCTTCCTCATAAGTATACACATGGCTGTCTAACTTCCAGTGAGCCGCCAGCCGAGGGGTGGTCATGAGCAGAGGGCTATCCGGGAATGCCTTTGCCGAGGATTGGAGTGTATCGAAGAAGGTGTTCATGTCTGCGTCGCCTTCCGTATCGTCCGAGCCGTTTCAGCGAAGACGGCAGGTCTACAGGCCAAGATGCTTTCTATGCTCAATGCTGCTTCTCCTCGTAGAGTTTCCTGATCAGCTTGCCCTTATACTCGTATCTCGGTAGAGCTCCTTCAGGGACGAGTTGGACTTGGGCCCTGAAAACGAGCTTCTCTCGAAGGGCCGTTTCGATCTCAGTCTTCAGGTGCTCCAGATTGCCTGCCTCCGAACCGTATTCCACCTTTATCGACAAAGGCGCTTTAGCTGCCGGGCCGGGCTCAATCAACTGGATTTCCATCTCACCGGTAGTCCGGGGTTTCAAATCTCCCACAACCGCTTTAATCGCTGATGGAAAGACATTGACCCCTTGAATGATAAGCATATCATCCGTTCTACCGATGATTCTTATTCGGGGGCTCGTCCGGCCGCATCCACACTTTGATGTCCAGACTTCAATATGGTCTCTACTTCTGAATCTGAGCAAAGGGGTACACTCGCGGTCGATTGCCGTGTAGACGAGTTCTCCCCTGGTGCCGTCTTTCAGGTCGATGTTCCGCCCCGTGTCAGGATCGATGATTTCCGCGATGATGAATTCCTGGGCGCAAAAGTGCATTCCCGCCTGGTGTTCGCAGTCGCCCCAGATCGACATCGCCATATCGGCAAGTCCGGCCGATTCCGTTACGACGGCGTTGAAGGCGGACTCGATCTTATCGCGGATGGCAGGGATTCCTCCTCCTGGTTCGCCGGAGACGGCAATCTTTTTGACTCCGAGGGATCCGTGATCAATACCCTTCTGGCTGCACCAGGTGATGAGGTACTGGATGTAGGACGGCGTGCCGAGAATGGCGTTGGCACCTAGCCGGATGGCTGTCAGAACGCGCTCAGTATTCCCTGGCGGCAGGGGGATCGTCGTGGAGCCGATGTTTTCGAACGCATTCAGTTCGGAACCGGCGGCAAATGGGCCGATGTTAATGGTGAGAACCACCCGGTCGCCGGACCGGAAACCATTGCAGTAGTGAGCACGAGATGCGATTTCCAGCCAGACATTTGAAATGTCGTGTTTGCTTAAACCGATGTAGGCAGGACGTCCGGTCGTTCCGCTGCTGGAATATATCCTCCTGACCGTATCCCAGCCGCAAGCCATATGCTCTCCCAAGGGAGGGGATACGAACTGGGACTCTCTGATTTCGTCCTTCGTC
>JAGUZM010000049.1 GCA_020060805.1 Deltaproteobacteria bacterium
AGGATCTGCCGGTCAAGACCTGGTCGACGATCAGCCCCAAGTACGAGTACGGCTACACCTGCTGGGATATGTTCAAGAACACCCTCACCAAGTTCCGCTCGGACGTCTCCTTCGTTGCCGACTCCTGGGCGCCCTTCGGCACGACGGATTTCAGGGCACACATCAACACCATCCTCGACGCAAAACCCGAGGGCTTCTACTCGACGGAGTGGGCCGGAGAGCTGATCAGCATGGTCAAGCAGGCCAACCAGGCGGGCTTCTTCCAGAAGATCAAGCATGTCATGTTGCCCGTGGGCGCGGCGATGGACGTGCTCGAAGGATGCGGGGCTGAATTGCCGGACAATGTCTGGATCTCAGGGCGGTATTTCTTCCTCTATCCCGACGACAAGCGAAACAACGACTGGGTGGCCCGCTTCAGAAAGCGATGGGATCACTACCCGGCCTACGTTTCCGAAACAGGCTACTCGGCCCTGTATGCGTTCAAGAAAGCGGTGGAGGCGGCTGGCTCCAAGGACACGAAGCAGGTCGTTCAAGCCCTCGAGGGCATGACCCTGGATTCCCCGGCCGGGAACCGGGTGTTCCGGAAAGAGGATCATCAGGCGATGTACGATGTCCCCTGGGGCCTGACCAAGTCAGACCCCAAGTATCCCTTCAAGGTGATGGGCAAGCAGATCGTGATCCCGGCAAAGGAATGCTTCAACCGCCCGCCTTTTGAAGGGCCCGGCACCGCGCCTCCTTTCAAGGCGTAGGATCTTCCCTCTCAACATCGGGGGAGAGGGAAGGACCAGTCAAGCTCTGAGCCCTAAACGGGGTTCTGTGGGGACTGCGCTAGGATTCTGACAGGCGGTTTTCATGCTCCAGAGTATGGTTCACGTCTGCCTGGCCGGCCTTTCCACCGGGATGTTCATCTGGTTGGTGGCGAGCGGCCTCACCCTCATTTTCGGCGTCCTGGGGGTGCTCAATTTTGCCCACGGCAGCTTTTACATGCTCGGGGCCTACTGCTGCTTTGCCGCTCTGCGGCTGATGGGGGAGAACTTCTGGCTGGGCCTCATCCTGGGCCCGTTCTGCGTCGCCGCCGTCGGGTTCGTGATCGAGAGGTACTTCATCCGGTATGTTTACCACCTCGCCCTCCCTTACCAGCTCCTGCTCACCTTTGCCTTTGTCCTTCTCTTCGATGACCTCGTCAAGATTATCTGGGGGGCAGGGTCGATCGGGTCGCCCGTCGTGCCGGGGCTGTCCGGGTCTGTTTCCATCCTGGGCAGGCCGTTCCCGGTTTACAGCCTTTTCATCATCGCCGTGGGCCCCCTGATCGCCATCCTGATGTGGGCTTTCCTGGAAAGGACGTGGTGGGGTCGAATCATCAGGGCGTCGTCCTCGGATCGCGAAATGGCTTCCGCCATCGGCGTGAGGGTTCCAGCCCTCTACACCGCGGTGTTCGTGATCGGGACGTGGCTCGGCGCTGTGGGCGGAGGTTTGGCGGTCCCCTATGTGGGCCTTCTGACGCCGGGAATGGGAGAAGCGATCATCATAGAGGCCTTTGTCGTCGCGGTCATCGGCGGCATGGGGAGCATGAAAGGCGCTTTTCTGGGGGCCTTGCTCATCGGCCTTCTCTCCTCCTTCGGGACCCGTTTCATTCCCACCTTTGACATGTTCCTCACCTTCATTCTCATGGCCGCCATCCTGCTCTGGAGGCCGCAGGGCTTGTTCGGGGAGAAGGCGTAGATGAAGCGGTTCTGGACATACGGGCTGTACGGGTTGATGGTGATCGCTCTCATAGGGATCGGGCTTTTCTCCGGTCGCTTCGTTCTCTACTTGACGATGCGGATCATGATCCTGTCCATCTTCGCCATGGGATACAACGTTCTTTTCGGACGGACAGGGCTCCTCTCCTTCGGCCACGGCGCTTTTTATGCAGGCGGGGCCTACGGCCTGGCCCTCGCGGCCATCCACGTCAGCCCTCATCCCCTTCTGGGCATTGTGGTGGCCGTTGCCATGGCTTCTCTCATGGCCTTGATCATCGGCTACTTCTGCGTACGGCACACGGAAATCTACTTCGCCATGCTGACCCTGGCCTTCGGCATGATGGTTTTTTCTCTCATATGGAACCTTCGGGAAATCACCGGAGGGGATGACGGCCTCGTGGGGATCAGCCGTGTCGCCCTGTCCCTGGGCTTTTTCCGCATCCCTTTGACCAAAGCGGGCCACTACTATTTCTTTGTTCTCGCCCTGTTCCTTTTCACCCTCTGGACGATTCACCGGATCCTCCACTCGCCTTTCGGGCTGGTTCTCTCCGGGATCCGGGAAAACGACCGTCGCATCGAGTTCGCGGGCGTTTCACTCAGAAACTACCGCCTGGCGGCCTTCGTGATTTCAGGCGCCTTTGCCGGGCTTGCGGGCGGCCTGGGCACCCTGCTGGAGAGCAACACGGCTCCCTTCTCCGCCCACTGGACCAACTCCGCCTCGCCGGTCCTGGTCAGCCTCATCGGAGGGATTCACACCTTTGCGGGGCCGGTGGTGGGGAGTCTCATCTTCGTTGTCCTGAGGGAAATCATCGAGCGGTTCACCCACAACTGGATGCTCTGGTTCGGGATCATTCTCCTGGTCATGATCATGGGGTTCCGGGGCGGCGTTGTGGGCGCACTGTCCGATCTTCTGAAAGGAAAAGCCCGAGTTTTAGGCGGAAGCTGAGCCATGAAGGAAGCGTTGCTGGAAATACGGAGACTGAACAAATCATTCGGCCGGGTCGTGGCCGCGCACCACATCGACCTGACCCTGGAAGCGGGGGTGATCACTTCCGTCATCGGCCCCAACGGTGCGGGCAAATCCACGCTGATCAACCTCCTCTCCGGCTCCCTGAGGCCAGATTCAGGCCAGATCCTGTTCCAGGGCAAGGACATCACGCGGCTCCCGATCCACCGCAGGATTCGCATGGGCCTGTGCAGGAGTTTCCAGGTCGTGAATGTGTTTCCCAACCTCACGGTTTTCGAAAACATCCAGATCCCGGTTCTGACC
>JAGUZM010000432.1 GCA_020060805.1 Deltaproteobacteria bacterium
ACCATGAATTTCCCCGTAAACCCGATGGTGGGGGGAATCCCGCCGAGGCTGAATATGCCGAGCATCAGGGCCATGGCCAGAAGGGGAGAGCGGCGGTGAAGCCCGGCCAGTTGAGCGACGGAAAGGTCTTGGCCGTCGTGGGCCACCTTGATCAAAACAAAGAAGCAGGTGAAGTTCATCAGGAGGTAGGCGACGGCGTAGAAGATAGCGCCCGCGTACCCGTTTTCGCTCGTGCTAAGGATTCCCATCAGCACATAGCCCGCATGGGCGACAGCGGAATAGGCGAGGAGCCGCTTGAGGTCTTTCTGCATGATGGCGGCCAGGTTCCCGAGGGTCATGGAGAGAAGAGAGAGGGCGATGAGGACGTGGATGAGGTTTTGGCCGTCACCCCCGGTCAGAGCCACAAGCCTGATGAGAACGGCGATCGCCGCCGCTTTTGAGACCGTGGCGATGTAGGCGGTCACCTGGTTGGCGGCGCCCTGGTAGACGGTGGGCGCCCAGACATGGAAGGGGAAGAGGGCCAGCTTGAAGAAGAAGCCGCAAAGGGTGAGAAGAAGGCCGATGAAGGCCATGGGTGTCTTGATCAGGGGAGGAAGGGTTTGGGCGAGTTCCACCCCGTAGGTCGTCCGGGCGGCGCCGAAAAGAAGGGCGAGGCCGAAAAGCATCACCGCTGACGTGGATGCGCCCAGGAGAAAATACTTGATCCCCGCCTCTCTCTGAAGTCCGTTTCCTTTCCTCAGAGCGACCATGATGTAGAGGGAATAGCTCGTCAGCTCCAGGGAGACGTAAAGGGTGAGGAGTTCGACGCTGCTCACGAGGACCATCATGGCCATGGTGCACACGCTCAGGAGCAGGTAGAATTCCGGGTGACGATCCTCCCGGATGCCTTTCAGTTCCGAACAAAGGGTGATGACCAGGAAAAGGCCGATCATGAGGACGGCTTTGAAAACCTGGGAGAAGAGGTCGACCCGGTAAGCCCCGGCAAAAAGCGTTCCCTGGAGGCCCACCGCAGCGATCGTGACGATGACCCCCAGGCCGGCCATGGAGAAAGCAGTGAGGAAGTCCCGCCTCGGGTGATTCCCTGACAACATGGAGAACGCAAAGAAGACGATGGTCATCAGGAAGAGGTAGAGTTCAGGGCTGAAAAGGATCCAGGTCATGGCATCATCCCCCTGAGCAGCCCTTGAGCCGCGGTCTGAACGATATCGAGGATGAGGGAGGGGAAGAGGCCGAAGAGGAGAATGACGGCGACGAGGAACATCCTGGGAATCCCCAACGGCAGGGAGACATCGGGTATGTGGGCGAACCGCTCGTTCTTGGCGCCGTAAAAGGTCTTCTGCACCACCCGGAGCATGAAAAGGGCGCTCACCACGAGAGCCGAGATCGAAAGAACGCCCAGGATAGGGTAGACCTTCAGACAGGAGATGAACACCACCAGTTCGGCCCAGAAATTGGCGAGCCCCGGGACGCCCATCCCTGCCAGAGCGCCGAAGATGAAGTACCCGGAAGCGACAGGCATGACCTTGCTCAAGCCCCCCAGCTCGGGAATCATTTTCGTATCTGTCCTGTCGTAGATGTAGCCCACGGACGAGAAGAGAAGGGCCGTCATGATGCCGTGGGCGAACATCTGGAACACCGCCCCGTTGAGGCCGTCGATGGTGAGGGTGGAGAGGCCGAGCCCGACGATTCCCATGTGGGAGACGCTCGAGTAGGCGACGACATACTTGAGGTCGGTCTGGGTGAGGCCCACGAAGACGCCGTAGACGATCCCGATCGCGGCGAGAACCGCCATGACCTGAGACCAGTACTGCCAGCCCTCGGGGCAGAGGAAAAGGCCGACCCTCAGGATGCCGTATGCTCCGAGCTTCATGAGCACCCCGGCATGGAGCATGCTGACAGAGGTCGGGGCTGCCACGTGGCCCACCGGCGACCAGGTGTGAAGGGGCCAGACGCCGGCCAGGATGCCGAACCCGAGATAGAGGAACAGGAAGGCGAATTTCTGCTGAAAGGGCGTGAAAGCCTTGGCCTCTGCCAGGGCGAAAAGGTCGAAGGTGTTGAGCCCGGAGAGGACGGAGAGATAGATGATGGCCGGCAAAACGAGGGCGCTACCGGCAAGCAGGTAGAGGAAGAGTTTCATCGCCCCGTACTCTTTGCGGGTGTGGCCCCAGATCGCGATGAGGGGGTACATCGGAAAAAGGGAGACGTCGTACCAGACAAAGAGGAAGAAGAGGTCCATGCTCATGAAGAAGCCGAAGACGCCCGTGACGAGGAGAATGAAGAAGGCGAAGAATTCCTTGACCCGATGCTCCATCTCCCAGGCGGTGAGGACGCCCGTGAAGTAGACGATACCCGTGAGGAGAATCAGGGGGAGGTTGAACCCGTCCGCGCCGTTGAAGTAGTGGATGCCGAGGGAGGGGATCCAGGTCACTTTTTCCACGAACTGGAGTCCACCGATGGTCTTGTCATACGCAATGAACGGTATCGAGGAAAGAACGAGGGTTGCGCCGGAGGAGACAGCGGAAACCCACCTGATGAGCCCTTTTCGGTCAGAGGGAATGAAGAGGACGAGGAGAAGCGCTGCGACGCAACTCATGAGGATCGCTGAAAGTATCGGGAAATGGGTCATCTTCAATCCTGCTGCCGGGCCTTTGAGGTTCTGCCCTAAGACAAATAGAACCAGAGGGCCAATAAGGCCAGAGTGATGAACATGACAAGGAAGTTATGCCGCACCAGGCCTGACTGGAGGTACGAGAGAATCTTCCCTGCCCCCACCGTAAAGGAGCAAAACGCGTCGATGCCCGCGTCGATCACCTGGCGATCATTGCGGGTCGTCAAATCGGCAAAGACCCTGTACACCACGCGGTTCAAAAGAAGCCTGTAGCCATGGTCCAAATACCACCGCTCCGCGAAGAGCGTTCTCAAGGCCGGAATCCTTTCAAGAAAACCGACCTGGCCGGCGCCCTTCCGGCCGAACTCCAGCCAGGCCAGGCCCAACCCGAAAAGGACGAACGCCATCGAAGCATAGAAGAGCCATTCCGGATGCCCGGCGGGGACCGTCCGGCCGGTCAAGAGTTCCTCTAGCCTGGACTCGAAGAAACCGAGGACGATGACGATGGCCACGAGAACGACCAGGGGAAGAGCCATCGCCCAGTAGCTTCCGCTGTGAAGATGGCTCATCGGTCCTGAAGGCGTCGATATCCCTTTCTCCGGAGGGGCCTCTTCGATCCTTCTGGGAAAGAGGATGACGAAGACGACCCTGAAGGCGTAGTAGGATGTCAGGAAAGCGCCCAGGAGTCCCAGGATGAGCCAAGCAGGATGATGGCCCTTGGCCAGAGAGGCCAGGATCATCTCTTTGCTGAAAAACCCGGAAAGGGGTGGAAACCCCGCAAGGCTTGCCGCAGCCAGGGCCAGGCAGATCATGGGGATCTTGAATCGCCTCCCCTGCTTGGCGGATATCTCGAACATGTCGTTCGTTTCGTAGTAGTGGATCCAGATCCCCGAGCAGAGGAAGAGAAGGGCCTTGAACGCGGCGTGGGTGGTGAGATGAAAGTAACCCGCAAAATAGGCTCCGGCACCGAGGCCCATGATCATGTACCCGAGCTGGCTCACCGTGGAGTAGGCCCACACCCTTTTGATGTCCCTTACCACAAGGGCCATGGTTGAGGCGAGGACCATGGTCACCGTGCCGATGAAAAGAAAGACGGTCATGGCCGTGGCTGATTGGCTCATGAACGGGAAGAGGCGGGCAAAAAGAAAAGCCCCTGCCGCCACCATGGTGGCGGAGTGGAGCAGGGCGCTGACCGGGGTCGGCCCTTCCATGGCATCGGGGAGCCAAGTCAGGAGGGGAAACTGGGCGCTTTTGCCGACAATACCGCCGAAGATGAGAAGGGCGCACAGGGTGAGGAGGCCGGGCGACATCCGCTCCGCGACGGTGGGGTTGTTCAGGTCCTGGATGTTGAGGTTCCCGAGGTTCAAAAGCACCAGGAGGATCCCGATAAACAGGCAGATGTCGCCGAGACGGGTCATGACGAAGGCCTTCTTGCCCGCCTCGGTGGCGCTGAATTTTTCATACCAGAACCCGATGAGGAGGTAAGAGGAGAGTCCCACCAGCTCCCAGAAGACGTAGAGCTGTATCATGGAGGAGGAGATGCTGAGAGTGAGCATGGCCCCTGCAAAAAGGGACTGAAACGCGTAGTATCGGCTGAACCCGGGATCACCCGCCATGTAGCCCAGGGAGTAAACCTGCACCAGGAACGCGATCACCGCCACGATGGCGAGCATCAGAAGACTCGTCGGGTCGAGGAGAAACCCGAAGGGGACGCGGATGTCGCTCGAGACGAGCCACGTTACCGCGTAGGTCAAGGGCTCCTTCGTCCCCTGGGTGAAGAGGAGAAAGAGAGCGCTCACCACAGAAAGACTCACCGCAGTGATGGAGAGGCCTGCGGACAGCCCGGGATAAGGCCTTGCGAAGACCACGATCGCCGCGAAGGAGAGAAACGGGGGCAGCACGGCCAACACCGAAGCAAACAATGTCCAATCACCGTAGCCGGTCAGGTCCATAGACCCCTTCTCCTCGCCCTACCACTTAAGAATGTTGTACGCGTCCGCGTCGCCGGACCCGCCCCGGCGATACGCGCCCACGATCATGGCAAGACCGACCGAGACCTCGGTGGCTGCCACGCCGATGATGAAGAGGACGAAAGCCTGCCCCTCCAGGAGGTGCCAGCGCAATCCCGATGCGATAAAAGCGATCGCCGCGCCGTTCATCATGACCTCGATGCCGATGAGGGTCATGATGAGGTTTCGCCGCGCCAGGACACAGACAAGCCCCAGGAGGAAGATGAGCGCTGCCAGGATCAGGATGTGGCTGTAAGGGACGATCATCGCTCCTCCTCCGCGCTTTTGCCCTCCTGCTTCGCCCGCCTTCGCAGAAAGCCACGGTCTCCCGTCTGTGGAGAAGTACGGGTGTCCTCCGAAGCCTTGGCGAAGGATGACTGGAGCTTCGGCGGGTTACGCCGCACCGCAGGTGCCACGGGCTCCTGCCCGTGGGGCTCCACCCTGCCCAGGTGAATCGCCGCGAGAAGCCCGAGAAAGAGGAGGAGGGAGATCATTTCGATCGAAAGCCAGTATCTTTCAAAAACAAAACGGCCGAATTCTCCGGGCGAAACGGCGGCTCTCTTGAGGGTCGCAGCCGCACCGGGGTCCTGAAAGGCGACCAGAGCCAGCAGGGCAAAGAACAGGACGCCGCACAGGAGAGCGGGCCCCCACTGGCGGAAGGGATAGCCCCGGCCTTCGATTTTCTCGACCCTGAACATCATCACCACGAAGAGGAAGAGCACCATGATCGCTCCCGCGTAGATGATGACTTGCACGGCGGCGATAAAGGGCGCGCCCAGGAGAAAAAAGAGAACGCCGCTCCCGAGGAACGAAACCACCAGGTAGACCACGGCGTGGATCGGGTTGCGTCGCGTGACGGCCAACGCCGTGGCGACCACAATGACCGCGGCGACAACATAGAAGATCACGCTATAGAGTGTCACAATTCCCTCCTGGGAGTAGGGGCGAGCACAGGAACGGTGCACGGTACACGGTACAGGGTGCAAGGGAAAGCAATCAATGCCACATTATGTTGAGCCGTGTACCTTGTACCTTGCACCTTGTACCGCCTATTATTCGTTTGCCCGGGTATAAATATCAGGTCCTCGAGGGCATTCCTCAAAGAACCTCTGAAACGCGAACCTACGGAAGATTGCTCTTCACGTTGACCGGCTCCGCTTCCTGGATGTGGGATCCCTTGCCGCCGAGCACGGTCAGGCCTGCGTATTTGTAAAAATTGTACTCGTTGTTTTTTCCTCCATGGTTGACCAGGAGGTCCTCTTTTTCCGCGACGAGCTTCAGGATATCGCCGGTGCAGTATTCATAATCCGGGGTCAGTTGAATGGCCAGGGTCGGACACGCCTCCTCGCAGAGCCCGCAATAGATGCACCGGCTGAAGTTGATCCGGAACCAAGAAGGGTACCGCCGGCCGTCCTCACGTTCAGCCGCTTCCATGGAGATGCAGCTCACCGGGCAGACCGCAGAGCAAAGAAAGCAGGCGACGCACCGCTCCTCGCCGTCAGGGTCTTTCGTGAGAATGATCCTGGCCCGCGACCTGGCAGGGAGGGGTCTCTTGTATTCCGGGTATTCCTCGGTGATCTTTTTCCTGAAAAGATGGATCAGGGTTTCGGCCATGCCCATGGCGAGGCCTTTCGCCGCTTCGATCGCCTCTTTCAGGTAATCAGTTCTAGCCATCTATTCTCACCTCGACCTTTTCAATCCTCTCAG
>JAGUZM010000140.1 GCA_020060805.1 Deltaproteobacteria bacterium
AAAACACGGGCAATGTTTTGGATGGGATGCACCGGGCGCTAAACTGAACAGAATACGAGGAGGTGTGAGATGAGTGGAAACGGCGTTGTGCTGGGGTTGGTGGGAAGCCCCAACCGAGAGGGCCGGACAAACCGGCTCGTCAGGGCCGCCCTCGAAGGAGCGGCCATGGCCGGCGCGGCCACAGAGCTCCTTCAGATGTCCGAACGCGTGGTCGCGGCCTGCAAAGACTGCCTCCCCTGGGTATGCGCCGAAAAGCGGAAGTGCACCTACGACGATCAAGCCTTCGAGCTGTTGAGCGAAAAGGTTTTGAACGCCGGTGCCCTGATTCTGGGCACGCCGGTGTACTGGTGGGACACGAGCGCGATGGTGAAATACTTCATCCTTAAGATGTTCCGTGTCCATGCCCGCTCCGCACCCCTTCAGGGGTTACCCGCCTTTGGGATCAGCATCGCCGGCGGTACGGGAAACGGTCTTGTCTCAGGGCTCCGGCCTGTCTACCATTTCTTCCAGATCATGCAGATGCGCGCCCTGGACCCTGTGCCGGCAACCCGGTTCAACTTCGCTGGGGCGGAGAACCGTGCAAGGGAGATGGGGGGCATTGTGGCTGCCATGCGCCACAAGAGGCATCCCTTTACGGGCTTGGAAGAGAGGCTCCTGTGGTACGATCAGCTCCCGTATCTCGGGCTGAGCCGTGCTGAGGAGCGCCGTCTCCTTGCCTCCCTCGCGGCTCTGGCTTTGCCTGAGGACCGATCCGGTAAGCTCGTCTCCGGCCTTGCCCGGGCCGACACGTTGAGGGCCGGAGGCGACAAGATGGCCTCCATGGTTGAAATCACGAAATGCTACGATGCGGGCGCCAAGGCCCTGGCGGGGTGAAAAAGAAGGGAGATCAAAGCCTGGAAAACGAAAGCGATATGTCGTATAGTGGCACCGGGATTTTTCGTGGAAGGGAGATGATCGAATGAAACTCGGCATCATCGGTTTGCCCCAGTCCGGCAAATCCACGATTTTTGCGGCTGTTGCGGGAGCAAGGGGCGAGGAAAAAGCCTCCCGATCGGACCAGCGCATCGCCACGGTCATCGTGCCCGACGAGAGGGTGGCTTTTCTGTCCGACATATTCAAACCGAAGAAGTCGACATACACCCATATCGAGTACCTTCTCCCTTCCCAGGCGCCTTCAACCGGCGGGACCAAGACGGAAAACGCCGTCCTCACCCAGGCCCGCGCCTGCGATGCCCTGATCCATGTGGTCAGGAACTTCAAGACCATGGGAGGCCTGGAACCCGACCCGGAAGCTGATTTCTGGAAGGCTGAGGAGGAGATGATTTTGTGCGACCTCGTGGTCGCGGAAAAAAAAGTCGAGCGCATGGAGCTGGACGCCAAGAGAGGCAAGAAACCGGACGCAGAAGAGCATGGGCTCATTCACTCCTGCCGGGAAATGCTGGAGGCGGGGGAGCCTTTGCGCGTCAATCCCTCCCTGGCGACAGCCCCTGCCCTGAGGGGTTTCACCTTCCTTTCTGCAAAGCCCCAAATGGTCGTGATCAACAACGACGACGAAGACGAGGCTCTGCCCGGGTGGAAGCGCCAACCCCCTGACGTGGAAATGATGGTCGTCCGGGGGAGGCTCGAAAAAGATATCGGTGCCATGTCTCCCGAGGAAGCGAAGGAATTCATGGAAGCGTACCATATCCAGGAATCCGCCCTCGACAGGGTGATCAAGAGCTCTTACCGGCTGCTTCACCTGATCTCGTTTTTCACGGTCCTGAACGAGGAGGTGAGGGCCTGGGCCCTGAGAGAGGGCCTGCCCGCCCTGGAGGCTGCCGGGACCGTGCACTCGGACATGAAAAAAGGCTTCATCCGGGCTGAAGTCCTCTCATTCGATCATCTGAAATCGTGCGGCTCCTTCAACGAAGCAAAGCAGCAAGGCCTCGTTCACCTTGAGGGCAAGGATTACATTGTCAAGGACGGAGACATCATTCAGTTCAGGTTCAACATCTAGTGATTGGAGTAGTGGAGTACTGGAGTGATGGGTTAGGGTGAAAAACCAAAAACCCAAACACTGCTTCAGAACTCGTTGAGAATTCACAAGGAGACGGTGAAATGAAAAAAATAAAGGCTGTGATCGTGGGCGCCGGCGGATATGGCGGTTGCGGGGCAACGGAGTTGCTCTTTAACCACCCGAACGTGGACCTGGCCGCACTCCTTGACAAACAGGACGTGGGTAAAGCCATCAGCGACCTTTACCCTCACCTGAAGGGTTTTTGCGACTTGCCCATCCTTGATCCGGAAGACCCCCGCTGCCCAAAGGATGCAGACGTTGTTTTTTTTGCAACCCCGGACGGCGTCGGCCAGAGGGAAGCGCGGGCCTGGCTGGAGAGGGGGGCCAAGGTCGTCGATTACAGCGGGGACTTTCGTTTCAATGATCCTGAAACTTACCGGGGCTATGCCGCCAGGATCGGAAAGCCCGGGGAACACGCCTCTCCAGACCTTCTGCCCAAATCGGTCTACGGGCTTTCGGAGCTTCACCGCAAGGAAATCGCGAAGGCGAAACTGGTGGGGAACCCTGGATGTTTTGCCGTGAGCGTCATCCTCGGGCTCGCTCCGGCCCTCAAGGCTTCCCTGATTGACTTCGGGTCCATCATCTGCGATTCGAAAACCGGGGTGTCCGGTGCGGGCAAGAAACCGACCCCCACGTTCCACTATCCCGCCCGCTACGACGCGATGAACGCCTACAAGATTTCCGGCCACCAGCATGTCTACGAGATCGAGAGAGAACTCGGGCTCGTGGCGGGCCAGGAGATCAGGATCACCTTCACCCCCCACGTCGTTCCCCTCACCCGGGGTATCCTTTCCACCATTTACGGCAGCCTGGCAGCAGGCCAGAATCTCAAAACCATCGAAGACGCCTACAGGTCTTTTTACAGGAACGAGGCGTTCGTCAGGGTATTCGGTCCTGACAAGACCCTGACGAGCACCGATGTCCGGGGTTCCAATTTCTGCAATATTTCTCTCAATGTGGATCAGAGGACGGGGAAGCTGATCGTGGTCAGCATCATCGATAACCTGGTCAAGGGCCAGGCAGGCAGCGCGGTTCAGAACATGAATATTCTTTTCGGCCTGGAGGAAACCGCCGGCCTCCTGCGACCGGGGCAGTATCCCTAGAAGAAGTGCCTAAAGTGCTCTAAAGTGTCAAAAGTGAAGTGGAAGAAATACGAGGC
>JAGUZM010000416.1 GCA_020060805.1 Deltaproteobacteria bacterium
CACGTGGGGTTCATGAGAGAGGATAGGGCCACATAGCAGGCGAAAAGCCCTGCGATCAGGAACCCCGGGATGAACCCTGCGATCAGGATCTTGCTGATCGATATGCCCGCCTGCGCCGCCAGGACGATCGCCAGGGTGCTCGGCGGAATGACCACGGCGAGCATGCTCCCCGCCATCACAGGGCCCATACTCATGTATTTGGAGTAATTCCGCTTGAACATCTCAGGGATGAGGAGGGATCCGAACATGGCGCACGTCCCGAGGGCGGAACCGCTCAAGGCGTCGAAAAGGGCGCCTGCGCCGATCGCAACCATCCCGAGCCTGCCGGGCAAACGGTACAGAACCCTCTCCACCACATCGATCGCCCGAGAGGCCATGCCTGAGACGAAAATGACCTCACCCATGATGATGAACAGGGGAACCGGTGTGAGGGTGAACACACCGATGGAATCGATCATGCTTCTCACCAGGATGCTCAGCCCGTCGATCCCTCCCATGAAAAAAAGGATCCCCAAGGTATCGACCAAAAGGAAAGCGGCGAAAACAGGGATGCCGGACATCAAGGCAAGGAGGAGACCGCCTACGATGATCAACAAGGTCACTTGCCATTCCATATTTTCCTCCAGGAAACGAAGAGAGACCGGGAAATACCATATTCGGAGCGCTTCGCTTGAGGAGCACTCCACTTCGTTCCGTTCGAGGAGCGCTCGGCTTCCCGCCCTCCGTAGCAGTACTGCTACTGCAAAGGGTGGACGACTCGCTTGAGGCGTCTACTTTCTTCTCTTGCCTCAAGGGTGGCTTTGCAGCCCGCCCCTCAAGGCGCGTTTGCGCCGGTCCTCAAGCCCCGTGAGGGGCGCTCGGTTTCGTTCTTGAATCCGAACTCCCTCTCTGAGACCGGGCCTCCACGGCCCTCCGCGCCTCAGCCCAGAAGCTCTCCGCTCTGTCCCACTGGGAACCAAACCGATGGTCAAAGTACGGACCCAGCCTGAGGTAAAACCTGATCCGCGCCTCTCTCCTGCCGGCACTCACGATATCCTCCACGTACGCGTGGATTCCCTCCATCTTTTCCTTGGGCACAAAGGAGACCGCGCCCCCCTGCATGGATTCCTTTAACGCTCCCGGATTCATCGCATGAGCGGTCAGCATGATGGCCGGAAACCCTTTTTCCACGCACATCTTGAGGAGGTCGAATCCCCGCACCCCCATGATATCGAGAATGACCGCATCGTACGCTTTCCCCTTCATTTTTGCCGCAGCGGTCTGAAAATCCATCGCCGTGTCCACCCGGTAATCGGTCAGGAGCCCCTGGATCGTCTCCAGGACGTCCGCCTCATCATCCACGACAAGAACAGCCTTTTTCGAAAACAACCTCCAGGTGATTTTTGAAGACTCGACGAAGAGAAAGAACCCCCCGAGGGGGATCAGCAGGATCAAAATCCATTTGGGAAAAGAATAGACCTTCACGTGGAGTGTGCCGGCAACATAAGCCTCCCAGGCGGTGGAAATTCCGACGATCGTGAAGATGAGGCAGAGGACCGTCACGATGCTGTAAAGGATGCCTTGGTATACTTCCTTCGATCTCCTGGGCATCACGTTCAACAGCACATCCACGTTGATATGCCCGCCGTTCCTGAGAACCCAGCCCGCGCCGAAGAACGTCACCAGCAGCATGATGTACTCACTCGCCTCGATAGCCCAGCCTATGGCGAAGGGGGTTCTCCTGACGAACACGGACGCGCACACCAGGGCGATCAAAAAGATCGTCAGCGAGGCGGCCAGGTAGAGAAGGAAATGGAAGGCACCTTCGTAGATCTTTGAAATAACCTTGACTATTCGCTCCATGGGTCGCCCCGTTTCTAAAGCCCGTCTGACTGCGGTTATGAAGCTGCGGGTTGCGGGTGCTTCTCAAGCCATCGAAAGCAAATCAAGGAGTGTTTTTTGCCGCGGCAGATGTGTTTCGGTGAAGACTTTTGAAACACCCTGCCGCGGCTTCAGCTCCCTTTCACCTCACCGGCCTTTTGCCACGATTTTTTTCAGTTCTTCGACTCTTGCGGATTTTTGGAGGGCCGCCTTCCAGCCTTCCGTGTAGGCCATGTTGATGTACCACTTTTCGTCCTCGGGAGAGAACTTGATCTCTTTCATCCCTTTTGCCAGAAGGTCTTTGGTGATTTCGTCCTGCAGGCTCACCTGAGCGTCATAGGCCTTCTTCTCATACTCCTTGAAGATCTCTGTCAGGGCTTTTCTCTGCTCGGCGCTGAGGGAGTCCCACTTCTTCTTGTTCATCAACACGTAGACGTCCACCGTCCAGAAGGGAGGACCCCAGATGTACTTGCACACCTCGTTCCATCCCCATGTCCGGATCTCTCTTCCACCCCACCAGAAACCCTGAACCGTTCCCCTTTCAAGAGCGGTGTAGACTTCACCCCCGTCCGTTGCCACAGCTTTAGCGCCGAGGGCATTGATGAGGGGGACGTAGATCGGAGAAACCCTCATGGTAATCCCCTTGAGGTCGGGCTTTGTGATGTTCTCCCTCAGGTATCCCTGAAATCCCTGGCCTGCGGAGGCCCGGGCGAGGTGTTCCAGGTTCTTCTCGTTGTGCCATTTGTTCAGAAGGTCAAAGGCTCCGTTTTTCCTGTCCTCCCAGGGGAGCGTTTCCATCAGTTTCATGGCATCGACCTCAGGAATGACACCCATGTTGTAGGCGGCAGCCGTGTAGGCCATGTCCACAATCCCTTTCTGGAGCGATTCGCACCCCTGGGTCGGGCCGAAAACCTCAGGGCCTCCGATATACTTGACGGAGACATGAACGGCCTTTCCCTTCTCGTTGATCATGTCGATGAGCATTTGAAGAGCCGGTTTCGCCGGGTCCATCTTGGCCGGCCATCCTGACCAGAGCTTCAATTCCACCGCACTGGACGCAGCCAGCCCCTCCCGCCCCAGGGCGAACAGGGAAATCATGATGACCAAAGCACAAAGAATGACGGACAGTGTTTTCCTCGATTTCATCGCCTCACCCCCCTTTTGGATTTAATACAAGCGCATCGATTCTTTTCAGATTTGCCTGCTCCCCCTCACCCTTCCCTCTCCCCCAACAATGGGGAGAGGGCGGGGTGAGGGGGCCTCAATGACAAAAGGCTTAACACGCTCGTAACGGTACTGCCATGGCGACCGGACCGTCTCCGCTCCGGCGCCGGGTTCAAAGCCGCCCTGATCCTTGCCTGTCGCGCTGACTTTGCCACCTCCTTTCCCCGGACAGGGATCAGGCAAAAGAAGCTCCTTCCTCGGGGGCACAAACGGCACGCTCCTTCCCGGGCGCCCCCATCTCTGTCAGCAACCGGATATGGTTGAACTGCTTGTCCACCCACTCCTGGACCTGACGGTTCTCCTCCTCCCTCAGGTGACCGAACCTCCCCATGAGGCGGAGGTATTCTTGCACGGGTTTTGGGTTTCGCACACGGTGAGTGAATCGGTAGGTCCCCCTTTCAAATTCCCAAAGGGGGAAGAAGTTTGTTTCCACGGCGAGCCGGCACAGATCGATCGCCGAATCCGTGGACGATCTCCAGCCCGTAGGGCAGGGACTCAAAAGGTGAATGTACGAAAGGCCATCTTTCACGGCCATCGCCTTCACGAGCTTCCTCGCGTAGTCTTCCGGGAATCCGATCGTCGCCGTGGCGACGTAGGGAATGTCATGGGCAGCCATGATCAGAGGCATGTTCTTCGGCGGCATCTGTTTTCCCTTGCGCGTTTTTCCGACAGGGGTGGTGCTCGTCCACCCCAGAAGAGGCGTCGTGCCGCTCCTCTGTATCCCGGTGTTCATGTATCCTTCGTTGTCGTAGCAGATGCAGATGATGTTCTCCCCCCTCTCCGCCGCTCCGGACAGGGGCTGAAACCCGACGTCGGCGAAGCAGCCGTCCCCGGCAAAGCAGACCACTTTGACGTCCTTGCCGATGTGGCTGTAGTATCGCTTGAGCCCCGCAGCCGTGGAGGGGAGGTTCGTCATGTTGGTCATGTGGGAGGGCAGAAGGCTGTAAGTCTGGGTTCCCACGCCGCAGATGGTGAGAACGGCGCACCCCGGCGCTCCGAACAAGAAGGTGTCGGGGCCGGTGATCCGGAGGGTAAAACGAAGGGCCAGTTCCGCCGGGCACCCGAGGCACAGGGGGGTTCCTTTCCTCAAGCCATCCTTCTTGAAGTGCTTCACGATCTCCCGGCTCTTCAGATAGGAGATCACCTCCCGCTCGCACCCCTCGACGCAAGCCGGCTGCCCCTCGCAGAGGTCACACTTGAGGGGCTGGCTCTTGCCCGGGTCATAGTCGATCCCGCCGTAAGGACAGGCGACCGCGCACATTCCGCAACCCAGGCATTTCGTGCGATCGATCCGGACGACGCCATCGTCTTTGCTTTTCCCAATCGCCCCTGTCGGGCAGTTTTCCTCACACAAAGGCTCGCCGCACTGGTTACAGACCAGGGCGGTGTGAAACCCGACTTCAGGGAGATGGAGTGCCCTGATCCCGCCGCACGGCTCGCGCGTTTTGCCCTCGCGGCCCCTGCATACCTCTTCACAAAGGGCACAGCCCGGAGGGCAGCCATCCTCACGCACATTCAGGGTGTTGTAAAAAGAGGTCATATTCCACCGCTCTTACTGCTCCAGGGAGGCGGTATTCGCTCTCTCAGACATCAGCATGAGCCACTGTCCCGCTTCCCGGGGTTTTTCCAGGAGAAGTTCCTGATGCTGATCCACCACCACCCGATTCTTGATGAGGTAAAGGATGACGCCCGCATCCACCTTGACGTTGAAGAAGTTGGCTCCCACGAGCCGGCCATCGATGAAAACGAGCTTTGTGTATGCTTTGCCATCCCTTTCTTTCTTCACAAGGACATGGGCCTTTTCTGATCCCATAAAATCGCCCAGGGATATGGCCATCCGCCCAAAGAAGTTGAAACTGTTCACCGCTACCCACCCTCGGTAAGGTGCTTCCTGGCCGGCCATGTTCATGCCCGCCACTTTCCCTTGCTCCACAGCGCTCGGCAGGATGAGGCTGAGATCGTATTTCCCTGTAAGCAGGTTCGGCGATTCCGCGACATCCCCGGCTGCGAAGACGTTGGGAGCGCTTGTCCTCATCCTGGAATCGACGACGATGCCCTTGCGGAGGTCGATGCCGCTGCCGGCCAGAAAACTCGCCCGGGGCTTCACGCCCGTCGCGGCGATCACCGCGTCCGGGGCCGCCTCCTTGCCTGCCTCGAATTTTAATCGATAGAGGCCGTTTTCTTTGCCCGCCTCGGCGACTTCGCCCCAACCGGTGAAAACGGGAATCCCTTGCTGGCCGAACAGGTCCACGATGGACCCGTCCAGCTCCGGGTCAAAATAGGGCCGGAGGATTCTCTCCCGAGGGGCGATGACACGGACCTGATGTCCCCTCTCCCTGAGAGCGACGGCCACTTCCATTCCCACAAAACCGGCACCCAATACCGTCACGTTCTTCGAGCCTTGGAGGTTGAGAAGGGGCAGGCAGTCGGCCAAAACGTGGAACCCCGGGATTTTCGCCTTTTTCAGGAGCGGTTGCAATACGGGCTCAGACCCTGTGGCGATCAGCAGCGTGTCATAGGCCTCCTTCTCCCCGTTCCCGTAGACCACGCGCTGGTTTTGGGTATCTATTCCTTCCACCCTTTGACCGACAACCCGCTCCACCCCCATCGCCTCGAACAATTTTGCGTCCGCCGTGTAGATATCCTCGATCTTTCTTCTGCCCGCGAGCACGTAAGGAAGAGACATCGGCGAGTAAGGGGGGCATGTCTCCATCGTTACCATGGTGATGGCATGGGAGGAACGGAGCCTTCTGATCTGCTTCAGGGCACTCATTCCTGCTGAGCCGCAGCCTATGATGAGGTGTTTATGTTTTTGCAAGACCTTCCTCGCGCCTCATTCGAGAGATAGCCATGTGACCGGTTTCACCTTCTCCCCTTTCAGGGCCGCAAAGGTCGTATCCACAACCCTCTCCACGTGCTCGGGTGTGATATCGGCCCCGCCCAGCCCGCCGATGAAATTGAGCCAGAGCGACGGGCCCGATGGCAGTTCCCTTGAGATGGCCTTCATCTCGTGAAACACATGGCCGCAGAAACCGGTGTAAAACACATTGCGGTCGATCACGCTCACCGCTTCTTTCCCCATGAGAGCCCTGGCCAGGCGCTCGGCCGGAAAGGGGCGAAACATCCTGACCTTCACGAGGCCCACCTTGAGCCCTCGATCCCGCGCCCTGTCAATCACCCCTTTGGCCGTTCCGGTGCAGGAACCCATGGTCACGATCACGGCCTCTGCATCCTCGCTCCGGTACTCTTCGATCTGGCCTCCGTACCCGTACCCGAAGATCTTCTGGAATTCTTGATCGATCGCGTCACACTTCTCCTTCGCATTCTGAAAGGCCTGGCAATGCTTGAAGCGGTACTCCGTGTAGAGTTCCCCCGGAAAAGTGTAGCTGGAAAACGTCATGGGCTTCTCGAGGCACATCCTGGGACGCTCCGTGTCTTTGACCGGGCCGAGGAAAAGGTCCACATCCGCCTGATTCGGAATGACCACCCGCTGGGATTGGTAGGAGAGGTAAAACCCCTCGTAGCAGACGTTGACCGGCAGGAGAACCGCCGCGTCCTCGGCCAGCCTGTAGGCCATGATCGTGGTGTCCAGGATTTCCTGGCAGGATTCGGCGTAGAACTGGATCCACCCCGCATCCTTCACCAGGACGGCGTCCTGCTGCCCCGCAACGACGCCGTGGGGGCTCACCTGCTCCCTCATGGCGATGGCCATCACGATCGGCAACCGGTTGCCCGCGGTGAACAGGTAGGCATCGTACATGAAGGAGAGGCCCTGAGAGGAGGTGGAGGTGAAGGTTCGCCCCCCTGCGACGGATGCGCCGATGAGGATACTCAAACCCGAGTTCTCCCCCTCTGGTTCCACGATTTCAGCGTGGAGGAGCCCGTCGGCGACAAACCGGCTGAGGGCCTCACCCAGCGGTGACTGCGGCGTGATGGGATAGCAGGAAATCACGTCGGGCCTGGAGAGCAGGACGCCATACGCTGCCGCGGCATTGCCGTCCAGCACCCTGACCTGACTGCCCGGATTGGTGTTGGCCATCATTCCTCTCCCTCTCTTGACAGCCTGATCGCGTTGGCCGGGCAGATCTTCGCGCACAGTCCGCAACCCTTGCAGTAGTCGAGGTTGGCGGAAAAATGCGTCTCCTTCACCTCGACGCAGCCCAAGGGGCAGTAGACATAGCACCAGCCGCACTGCCGGCACTTTCCGACCTTGGTCACGGGCCTCTGGAACCGCCACTCCCCGGTTTTGATATCCAGGGGGGGTTCCGGCGTGGCCCAGGGACCGTCAAAGGGGCTTCTGATTTTCATGGATGACCTCTGTGAAAACGGATGACCCGGAGGCTTTCATAGCCCCGGCGAACGGCGGAAGCGTTCTTTTTGAGTATCTCCCCTTTAAAATAGAATTCCAGGCTTGAAAGGACCGCATCCAGGGAGACCCATCCGGTCGCTCTGGAGATCGCGCCCAGCATGCAGGTGTTGCTGATCGGCCGGCCGAGCACTTCCAGGGCGATGCCCGTCGCATCCACCATGCCCACCGATTTGACATGCCCGAAACCGGAATAGTGTTTTTCCAGGTCCTGGGCCGTATTGACGATCACGATGCCGTCGTTTCTCAAACCTTGGAGCGGTGCGGCGCTTTTTGCGAACGAAGGGTCGAGGATGACGACACAATCCGGTTCATAGATCTGGTGGGTATCCCTGATCAGCCGGTCATCGAGGCGGACAAATGCGGCGACCGGTGCCCCTCTTCGCTCCACGCCGAAACTCGGGACCGAAGAGGCGTAGCTCCCTTTCAGAACGCAGGCCTGGGCCAGGATTTCAGCACCCATCACCGTTCCCTGTCCACCCCGTCCGTGCAGCCTGATCTCTTTCAAACGCTCAACCCTCCGCAACGGAGCCGCGAGTCTCCGAGACTCGACGGATTAGGCCTTCGGCTCCCCTGTCATCTAACCGATCACGTAGTAGACACAAGGCTCCGTCCCCTGCTCCTGGCGAAGGGGGGATGCCTTTTTTTCGCGTATGAGCAGGGAGATTTCACTCTCCGGGTCGTCCAGGTCGCCGAAATACCTGGCCTTGTTCGGGCAGGTGTTGACGCATGCCGGTGTCGCCTCACGGTCCCTGCCGGGGATCAGCCCCTTCTTGGTGCCCTGATCGACCCGCTCCATGCAGAAATTGCATTTCGTGACAACGCCGCTCTGGTGGGGGTAGAGCTTTTTCCCCATTTTCTCCCATTCCGTCAACCCCTGGTTCGGAAAGTACTCTTTCCGATCCTCGGGAACATAGGATCGCACCTGGTACGGGCATGCGACCATACAGTACCTGCAACCCATGCACTTGTCCTGATCGACCCAGACAATCCCGTCTTCCCGCTGCTGGGTGGCTCCGGTTGGGCAGACCTTGACGCACGCCGGGTCCTGACAGTGATTGCAGAGGACCGGGTAGAGGTTTCTTTTTGCCGTGGGGTATTTCCCCTTCTGCTCGGACACCAGGATTCTCCCCCACAGAATCCCTGGAGGCAGGAAATGCTCCTGCTTGCATTTGATCGCGCAGCTGTAGCATCCAGCGCATTTGATCAGGTTGATCAGCATACCCCATCTCATACTCAAGCCCCCCTCTTAACGGTATACGCCTTGATCCGCGATACGATTTCAAAAGACCCCACAACCGGACACATGTGCTTGTAGTCAGCCCTCAACAGCTCGTTGAAGTTAACGCCCTTGCCTTTGGCGATCGGTCGGCCCTGGGCCCATCCGCCCAAACCGACGACCCCCACGACCCGGGGATGGATCAACAAGGACAGTTTCACCCTTCCTTCCACTTTGTCGCCCCAGTGGCTCTGGAGGCCAATGATATCCCCGTCCTGGATCCCCTTTTTCTTCCCCGTCTCCTCGTTCATCACGATGTTGAACGTGTACGGGTTGCTCGCGCTCATCTCGTCCACCAGGGGATTGCCCAGGAAAAAGCGGTGGGTGTGAAGGACATCCCTGTAGGAGACGCCCAGGAGGTCGAATTCCGAGTCCGTGGGGAGCTCCGTGTAAATCACGGAAGGGAAGTAGCGGATCAGGGGCGTGTAGTAATCCCAGTTCATGTGGATGCCTATCTTTTCGAAGATCTCCTTGATCCTGGGTTTGTTCTTCGCCACGGTCTCAAAGAACATGGGCACCCGGGCGTTGATGAAATAGCGCCAGTACGCCTCCTCCGGCTTCTTTTCCCATGTTATGAAACCGTTTTGCTTGAACCAGCCGAGGCCCCGGTTTTCTCCGAAGTAGAATTTCAGCACCCGGTCCGTGAAATCCTTCGCCGTGATCTTTTCGTCCGGCACCACGATCACGGGTTTTGAATCCTTGATTTCCCTCTGCTCCCACGTGCTCGATTTGTTGGAGAAGTAGTTTTCGAGGAAGTTGTTGTACTTTTCCCTGATCCCGATTCGCTCCGCCAGGTCAAAGTAGATGTCCAGGGTGTCTCTGAATTCCCACTTGGGTTCATAGGTCGGCATGCGCACGTGAAAAGACCACTTCTGCATCCCGATGGGGTAGTTGAAGAAGAACCCGATCGACGAGGCCACGTCATGGCTTTCGTAGGCGTGAACATCCGGCAGGACGATGTCGGCAAAGCCCTCGGTCGTTTCATTGTGAACCGTGTTGATGGAAAACATGAAGGGGATTTTGGCGAGAAGATTCTGGGCGGTCTTTGAATTGCCGATGTTCATGACCACGTTGCCGCCGTACATCCCGAAGACTTCGATTTCATAAGGCCGGCCGATTTTTGTCCAGATCTCATCAAAGTCGTCCGTGTAAGGGTACGGGTTCATGCTGGAGTCGGCCATCACGTCAAGGAGGTTGACCATCCCCGGCCCTTCCACCTCGTGGGGAGGCCAGGGCGTCCTGGTGTGCCAGAAACCCGGCGTCAGCATGCCGTCGACGCTCGCGTAGGGCTCGAAGCGGGGCCGGCCGGTCTCGGGATGGCCGAAGCTCCTTACCGTTCCGGAGCCGACAATCCCCCCGGGGACATCCTGGTTCCCCATCAGGATATTCAGCAGGTTCATGGCCAGGTACTGATGAAAAGCATTCTGGTGGGTCTGCACCCCTTTGTAGCCCACGACGCAGGCCGGCCTGTAGGGGAATTTCTTGCCGCCGATGTCTATGGTGCTCCCGACCTTCGCCGCCTGCACCAGTTCCTCCGCGAGGCGGCTGATCCTCTTGGCCGGCACGGTGCTGATCTCCGAAGCCCAGGCAGGGTCGTATTCCCGGATCACCTCTTTCCACAGGTGGAAACCCGGATGACATTTGGCGCCATCGATCGAAAATTCCCCTTCCAGGGCGGGTTGGGTCAGGGTGGGATCATCGTAGGGTTTTGCCCGCTGGTCCTTTTCATCCCATATCAGGGGCTTTCCCCCCTCCTTGTCTCTGACGAACAGGTGGTCGGGCCCGACGAGGTAAACGCCGTTGGTCTTGTGTCGGATGTACTCCCTGTCGTAGATCCCGATATCATGGACGATCAGCCTTGCCATCGCGAGGAACACGGCTATATCCGTGGCAGGCAGGACCGGAATCCATTCATCCGCATCCGCCGCTGCTTTGAAGCCGATGGGATCCATCACGATCGTTCGCATGCCCCTGTCCCTCGCCTCGGCTGCCAGGCGCATGGATGTGGCGGCCATCCGCCCTCCGCCGTGTCCTTCGTTCCCCCCGCAGCGGACCACGAGGTTGCAGTACTTGTAATCGGGCAGGATGTCCCAAGCCGCA
>JAGUZM010000281.1 GCA_020060805.1 Deltaproteobacteria bacterium
ATCGATCCGGGGCTTTCTGGCTAGGGGCCTGACGCAACTCCAGGCCCACAAGCCCTGAGAGAGGTTTCCTTTCACGACCCCTTGCATGGTCTTCCAATTCGAGCACCATGAATGCAGCAGCGTCAGCGGCCATCACGGGCCTTTCAGGACGGAACTTGGAGAAGTGGTTCTGGACGAGGAAGTTGCTCTGGTCAGCGACACCTCCCACAAGAACCCATTCCAGGTCTCGCGCCCTCAATCGGGCAATGCCCTCTTGGAGGGCTACATAAAACTCACCTGGGCCGGGGTAGGTCAGTAAGTACTCCCCCTGCAAATCCAGGTTGGTCGAAATATGATGGGCGGGCATATTGGGGAGGCAAGCGAACGCCAAGAGAGGGTTCACCCGGTCGAATGCCTCGGTCGAGAACCTTCTCATGGAAAACCGCCCGTCTTCTTGGGCGTAGGTGCAGATGTTTTCTGCCTCAGCGCGCTCAAAGGCGATGTACCCTACGGCCATGAAGAGCCCGCACCGTTCCCTCCTCGCCTCAGTGCAAACACCCGACGCTGCCAGGGCCTTTGCGGAAGCGGATAGGGCCAGACGGTCCTGTTTGCTCATGAACTTGAGCGTCTTTCTGTGGAGGAGAAACTCAACCGGGTTGCAGTCGTGGAACAGGTCAATCGAAGTGACCTCTTTCGACCCGTTGGTGAGAAACTCCCACAGGCCCCTGGACACATCCCAGCCCAGTCCGGTTACGACTACAGGATCTCCGGTATGGAACTCAGGCGTCTTGTCCATAGAGTATAAAAATACCTCCTCTGATCGTGAATCCTCCCAGAGGCGATCTCCTTGAGAACAAAGGTGAGCTTCGCCGTCGATATCTTTTCTCCCGAGAGCTCCGCCTTCACATTCACCTTGACTGCATCCTCCATTTGTTCTGCGATCTCCGCATGCAGGACCATCCGGTCGCCGGGTTCGGCAGGCCTGTAAAACTTGGCCTGGTCGATTTGGGCCAGAAGGGCCCGTCTGACCTGCCCTGGCCGGTTGAGACTCATCTCGAGGAGGAATCCACCGAGCTGCGCCATCGCCTCGACAAGGAGTGCGCCGGGAAAAACCGGAAGATCGGGGAAATGATCATGAAGGATGTCTTCTGAAAGGGTCACGCACTTCACAGCGGTCGCGCTCTTCCCCTTCTGCAACTCTGTAATGCGATCCAACATCAAATATCGCATGGCACTCCCTCTGCTAACGACTGAGTCTCGAGCCCGGGGTTCCCTGCTGAGGCGGATTTCCTCCGCAAGGCGTTGGCCCGGAAAAGAAGAAACGGTTGTTCGCCCATGTCAGAAGTCGGAAATAGGCGCCAAACCCCAGCGCCATCGCGGCTAAATAGACATGGTAGGACGGAAAAACATTCTCCCAGCCCAAATACACTCGGAACGCAGCGTTGACGTTCAGAGATTCCTCTGTGAGATACCTCGACATGATGTGTAGAACAAGGGCAAGCCCGAGTCCTGCAGACCATGTGTAGCGTGGAAACCGGTAGTCTTTGACGGCCAGAGCGCCGCAGACGAGGCCGGATGTGTGAAAGGCAAGACTGCTCGGGGTCAAATCCGAAGTGAGGATCACGTTGTAGAGCCACAACGGGAATCCCACCAGGGTCCATCCGGCTCCGGCGCCCACAAAGATCTGCGAATCTATGATCATCCCGATCCCAAGAAAGAGATTTGCCCAGTAGCATACGAACAACAGGTAGTGAGGATGCAGATGATATGCCGTATTGTAGGAGTGCCAGACGAGGGCGAGCAACGGGAAGAGAGCCCACCAGCGGTTTTTTCTGGTGTCAAGAATGTCCGTTTTCATCGATCGCCCTCAGATTTGCCAATCACCGCGCAAGCCCTATCGCGGTTGGAAGCGGGGGCACCGCCAGAAACGCCCATCCCTACTGGTTTCCCTTTTCCATTGTTCATCATGTTTGTCAGCTCTTTATATCCTGGCTCTGTATGAGTTCTCTGACCATACTATCCAGCCGTTCAATGGAGGTCGTCACCACATAGCCCCTGCTCCACACCCTTTTCCCCGGTAGAAAGTCCGGCCGCTTTCGCCTGAGTCTCATTGCGGCATTCTGGCAGCGGCGCAATACGACAAGGGGAGAGTGGTTGGGCCACACCTTCACGACTAAAGACATGTGATCGCTTTCGATCTTCTTCTGGAGGATTTCCCATCCTCTTTCCGACGCCTCCTGCTCCAGGACCTCGGCCATCCATACTCCGGCCAACCCTTTTAGAAGAGGCTTCCGCTTATGGGTGGCCCAGGCGAGACCGTAGATCACTCGGTGGATAACCCCTTCATCGGACTTTAGAATCTCATGCATTCTCCGTTTGATGCGGCTGGCAGGCGAGGGAGATCGGAGGATTTGAATAGAGCGGGCCCTTTCCGGGGCCTTGGTGATGTAGCCCTTTCTTTCTAGCGCGAGAAGATGCCCGCGAACTGCATTGATATTCACGATCCCGACCGTGTCCCCAATCTCTTTGAGCGTCGGGGGAAACCCGTGAAGGGCCAGGAAGTCTTGCACGATTCGGAGGATCAGCTCCTGCTTTGGGGTCAACGGGTTGGATTCCATGATGGTCGGCACCTGCTATAGTGCCAATAAGTATACTATACAAAATTGCACTATGTCAAGGGCTTCTTCCGCGATCATCCCCGAGGATTTCCAGGGAAAGGGCCTTTGGGATTTTTTGCATAGGTTCCTCCATTCAGCGACCCTGAGCTGCTGACGATGCTGTGCAGGGACCTAAGAACCATAACCGCTTGTCATCGTCCGATGCTTTGATGTATCCTTAATATATGGCGAAGAAAATCCTGATTGTCTCAGTGAGGGCGGGAGCGGGGCATCTGATGGCCGCGGCGGCTCTGGAGGCGGCATGCTCTGATTTCAAGCCATCACTGACGGTAAGAAATGTCGACCTGCTCGATTACTCGGGCGATCTGGTCAAATTCCTCTACGGTAAGATGTACATCGATGTGGTTAAGCTCATCCCCGAGCTTTATGCGTACAGCTACAAACACTACGAGCCAGCCAAGAAATTCATTAAACCCCGCTTCCTCATCGACAGATTCCGCCACAGCGCCTTCTTTGAACTCGTCGAGGACTTTGATCCCGAACTCATCCTGTGCACCCATTTTATACCTGCGGGCCTCGTGGAGAATTACCGCAGAAAGAAGAAGAAGGCATTCAAGATCGCAGTGACGCTGACAGATTATGAATTCCATCCCCTTTGGGTTGCGCCCAATATCGACCGCTATTTCACGGCCACGGAGGAAGTCAAACACAGTCTCATTTACTATGGAGTGGAACCGGAGAGAATCATTGCGAGCGGCATCCCCATCCATCCGAAATTCAGTGAGGTGAAAGACAAGGCGAAGCTGCGAAGGAAATATCAAATGGCCGAAGGACAACCGATCATCCTGGTATCGGCTGGTAGTTTTGGAATCACCCCTTTGCAGGAGGTCATGGACGAGCTTGGAACGATCGGGGAAGAGTTCCAGATAATGGTGGTGTGCGGCAAGAATGCCGATTTGGAGAAGGAGCTTCAAGCAAAACAGAAGATCCAACCGCGTCTCCGAAAGGTCTTTGGCTTCATTGATTTCATGCATGAATTGATGGCTATAAGCGACGTCCTTATTACAAAACCTGGTGGGATAACGGTTTCGGAGAGTCTGGCGATGGGATTGCCCTTGATTTTCGTTGAACCTATCCCAGGGCAGGAGGAAGCCAACGCGGATTACGTTGTCGAACACGGAGCAGCTCTGAAGGCAAGAAACGTGTCTTCGTTGATTTACAAACTGCAGCGTCTGCTCAAGGGACCGGAAAGATTGCGGGCCATGTCTCGCAGGGCTTTAGAAATTTCACATCCCCATGCAGCTGGACTCATTGCGGCAGAGATAGCAAGGATATTGAAATGAGCAGGAATTTGGTTGCATCTATTTCCGTTCTGGTGGTTCTTCTGGTATCCACCCCGGTGATTTCGGCCGATCCAAATGCTGAGCGGCCCGAGCACTGGGCACAGCCGATAACACTGGTGGGGGTCCCGAATCTTCACAAAGTATCGAGCGATCTTTATCGAAGCGCACAGCCTTCTGCCGAAGGGATGAAGAACCTCAAAAGGATAGGCGTGGAGACGATTGTGAACCTGCGCTCGTTCCATTCGGATAGAGGCGAAATCGGCTACACCGGCCTTGCTTACGAACACATATACATGAAGGCCTGGCATCCCGAGGAAAAAGAGGTTATCCGGTTTCTTCAAATTGTGACAAACCCGAAGAGAACTCCGATCCTCGTTCATTGTCAGCATGGTTCGGATCGCACTGGAGCGATGTGTGCAATATACCGGATTTTTGTGCAAGGCTGGACGAAGGAGGAAGCCACGAGAGAAATGTTAGAAGGGGGCTACGGTTTCCACGAAGTATGGACGAATATCGCGCCGTGGATTAACAACCTGAGTGTAGATAGGATCAAGAAGAACGCCGGACTGTAAGCCTGAGAAATGGACGCCGTATCATTCCTAACGCTTTTTTTCGGTAAGGCCCAAATAGCTTAAACGCCCTCCAGTTCTTCAACCGTCCTAACCCGCTTCATCAACTGCCATTTGGTTTGAGGTCGAAAGTCGCCTGTCCCTCCGGGGAAGACCCCATCCTCTTTACTTAAGGAAAAACTCGTTGGCCAGCCCTGTCATCCCGACGACCCAAGTCAAAGTCCCAGACAGGCTTCGAGGTCCAGAGGAGTTGAAAAGACTCACTTGAAGGCTCCCCCTACTCCAGCCTTAAGGAGAGGGAAGAGCCCGCCCCGGGAGTGCAGAAGATCCCGGGTAGTGAGGGGGGTGCAGGGAAAGGCAAGACTTGCAAGGGTGCTCCTTCTGATTTACTTTTGGCCTCAAATAAAATAGGTTTTTGTCTTAGGGGTGAGCAAGACTTATGAATGACCCCTTACGAGGGTCACAGCGAGTCAGGGGTAATCTCTTAGTAGTATGAATGGGGATGGGGACGTTCTTGATTTCTTGACATTCTACGTGGGAATAGGGGACGTACATCATTTCATCAGTTTCCTCGTTCCACCCTCTCTTCCAAGCCCCGCGCTCTTGCCCAAAAGTAATAAAATGATGTACGTCCCCTATCTCGTAATCCCCTCATCACCGTGTCATCAGCGCGAACACGCCCCAGCCCAGGTATTCACGCGTGTAAGCGCCGTAGCGCTCGGGTTCCGAGGTCAGTTTGGCTCGAACATCTTTCGCGAACTCGTCGTCGGGATTGGCTTCAAGCCATCGGCGCATGGTGAGCCACTTGGCCGCCTCGTATCTGTCCCAGC
>JAGUZM010000464.1 GCA_020060805.1 Deltaproteobacteria bacterium
AGGCCTTTCGCCCGACATGGTCCGAATGATGAAATACGACTATGCCCCCGACCTTCAGACCGCCGTGAAGGAGGTGTCGAAATCGATGCCCAATGCGCACGCCGCTCTCTTTCCCTCGGGTGGGACGGCCATCCCGCAAGTGCGCTAGCAAAGGAGAGGAGCATACTCCTTGGGACAGGAGGCCGCCAAAAAGCGATTTGACGCTCAGTTCAACCTGCGCGCGCTGATCCCCAACTACCAGGAATACTTCGATGACTGGGCCGGAAGGAGCGATAGGACCCGCCGAAAACGGACCGGTTATGTGGAAGTGGGCTACGGGCAAGGCCCTCTGGAGAGGCTGGATGTTTTCCCTTCGTCCGGCAAGAACGCTCCTGTGGTCGTCTTTATTCACGGCGGATATTGGCAGGCCCTGGACAAACGGGAGTGCAGCTTCATCGCGGAAGGGTTCGTGCCTTTCGGCATGAATACCGTCATCCTTAATTATCCCCTGGCTCCCCGGGCGTCGATGGACGAGATCGTGAAAAAGAACCGGGAGGCTCTCGCCACGATCTTTACCCGGGCTCGTGAGTTCGGCGGCGACGGTAACCGCATTTACCTTATCGGCCATTCTGCCGGGGGTCACCTCTTGGCCATGCTCATGGCCACAACCTGGCCTGAACTGGACCCGCGCCTCCCTCCCGACGTGATCAAGGGGGGATGCGCGGTGAGCGGGCTCTTTGACCTGGAACCGATCCGGCTTTCCTACCTAAACGAGGTGCTGAAGATGGATGAAAGAGCTTCCTTGCGAAACAGCCCGATCCATGCCTTGCCCCGCAAAGGCGTGCCCCTGATTCTTTGTGTTGGCGAACTGGAGACAGAGGAATACCACCGTCAGTCCTCGGAATACGGGAGGCTCTGGAAAGATCGTGGATTCCCCCTGGAGGAATTGGTTGTGCCCGGCAGGCACCACTATGACATGATGGGCGAAGTGGCGGACCAGAAAAGTCTCCTGAACCGAACCATTCGAAAAAGGATCCTTTCCTTGTTCCCATAGCCCCTACCCGCTCCGGGCAACGGCATGGCGGATAAGGCAAGGAGCGTTACACGATATGGTAGTCAGATGAGTTTTGAGTTACATGCATCACAAATTCATGGATGGGAGGGTCAAATGAAAAAGGACAAGATGTGGTTGGGTTTAACGATCGGATTGATGGCCATGTTCCTCGTCTCCTTTCCTTTCGAGGGCTCCGCGCAATCGGCAGGTTCGCCGATTGTGATCAAGTGCGCTGCCATGGCACCCAGGGACATGCCCGTCATGTTGGGTTTTGAGGCTTGGGGAAAAGAAATTGAAAAAAGGACCAACGGCCGCGTGAAATTCGAGTTCTACTGGGCTGCGTCATTACTCAAAGCGGGGGATGAACTCAAGGGCACGGGAGCGGGCATCGCGGATGCCAGCATCGATGTCCCAGCCTATCATCCGAGCGATACACCCCTTGGAACCATCGGCGAACTCGGGTTTATGACAAGCAAGGTGGATGCCGTGGCCAGGGCCATGACAGACCTCATCAAGGAGAACGCGGCTTTCCGGGAGCAGTATGAAAAGCACAACGTGAAGATCATGTCCTTTGTGCCTTTTCCTCCCAATATCCTGGGCTCTACTAAACCGATCAAAACCCTGGATGATTTGAAGGGCAAGAAGGTCCGAGCCTTGGGCATGGTTAGCCAGGTTATGGCCGGGCTGGGTGGGACCCCGGTCGCGATCCCCGTGCCCGAGCTCTTTGAATCCATGACAAGAGGGGTCGTGGACGGCTTCACCGGGTTTCCCCTCAACGGCGTCAAAGGGTTCAAGCTCCATGAAGCGGCCAAGTACTACCTGGATTTCGGTTACGGCAATTACCTGACGGAGGTCATTATTTTTAACAAGAACCGGTTTGACTCCCTGCCCCCGGATATCCAGAAGATCATCAGCGACGTGAGCGCAGAAACAGTCGATATCTACGTCGACCTCTACTTGAAAGAGGAACCGCGCTATGTCACGCCCCTGAAGGAGGCCGGGTGCAACTTCTACACTTTGCCCTCCGCTGATGTGGAGAAATGGAAGAGCCTTGTGCTGCCCGCTCTGTGGGACGGATGGGTGGAGAAGCACCAGAAAGGGGGCGCCACTCCGGAGTTCTTCAAGCGCTTCGTCCAACTTGTGAAGAAATATGAACCCCAGTCGAAGTACGTGAACCCTTTTCCGAAGTAGCAGGCTTTTCGGCGAAACCACGATCCGCGTCGCGCCATCAAGGTGCGGCGCGGATGGGTCAATGGTTTCTGCTTTGTCTGGATGATTTGGGTTATCCTTTTCCGGGCAACCGGGAGAGGCTCAATAGCAGACGCAGGTTGAGGCATGATCGTGAGGGTTGGGCGAGGGCTCGATAAATTGATCAAGATCCTGGGAGGCATTTCAGCCGCAGCCATCCTGGCATTGATGCTCCTGACGACCTGCGACGTCGTCCTCAGGTACCTTCTCGGTGCGCCCATCAAGGGCGCCTATGAAATCAGTGAAGTTTTTTTTCTATCCGCCGTTTTCTTAGGCCTTTCCTACACCCAGGTATTCGGAGAACACGTCCGGGTGGATCTGATTATCAGCCGTTTACCCGCCAACGCGGCCCGGATAGTGGAGGTTCTGATCCTTTTTCTTGCCCTTCTCATGTACGGACTTTTCGCCTGGGCCGGGGCAAAAGCTTTTTGGGCGTCCTTTGCGACCGGGGAGTACCGATGGGGTTTGATTTCCATACCCCTGTGGCCGGCCAAATTCATGATCCCCCTCGGAGTGGGGGTCTTGTGCTTCCGTTTCATTTCAGAGATCGTTACCAAGGTGCGGCAGATCTTCGCGAAGGAAAGCGCTTAGAGGTCAAATGGCATGGACCCAGTGACAGCGAGCGTGGTACCGATCATTGCCCTGCTGATTCTTTTGTTCGTCGGCATGCCGATCGCTTTTGCCATGACCCTGGTGGGGTTCGGCGGCCTGGTCCTGCACATGGGCTTCCCGGGGACCCTTTACAGCCTTGAACTGATCCCTTTCAGTAGCGTGCTTTCTTATTTGTTGACCGTTGTTCCCATGTTCATCCTTATGGGACAGTTCGCTTTCTACTCGGATATCAGCAAAGACCTTTTCCAGTTCGGCCAAAAGTGGTTATCCCGTTTCCCGGGCGGCCTGGCCTGCGCCACTGTGGCAGGTTGCGCCATGTTTGGTGCCTGTACCGGCTCCAGCCTGGCGTGCTGCGCCACCATGGGTAAGATCGCGATCCCGGAAATGGAAAAAGCGGGCTACCGCCAAAGCCTGGCTGCGGGTGTGGTAGCTGGTGCCGGGGGCTTGGCCATACTGATCCCCCCCAGCATTCCTGCCGTCATTTACTCTGCCTCCTCAGGGGAATCCGTCGGCAAACTCCTCATCGCCGGGATCATCCCGGGCCTGTTGTCGACCGTTATCTACATCGGGCTGATCGTCGTCAGCGTAAAACTGAAGCCCGCCCTGGCTCCTTCTACCGCAGGGTTTTCCTGGAAAGAGCGCATCTCATCCCTCAAGAAGGTTTGGGGACTGCTGGTCATTTTCATCCTGGTCATGGGCAGCATCTATGCAGGCATCGCCACCCCGACCGAAGCGGGCGCGGTCGGCGCTTCGGGAACGCTGATCATCGCCCTGACGCGTATCCGGAAACCCCTGCCCGCTGTCTGGAAAGCAACCTGTGAAACAGCGCGTTCTCTCAGCATGATCTTTGGCATTTTCATCGGCACCCAGCTCTTCGGCCTGTTCATCGCCCGTACGGGCCTGCCCATGAGGTTCGCTGAATTCGCCAGCACTCTCCCCGTATCACCCATGGTTGTCCTGATGTGCATCATCGTGCTCTACCTCCCTTTGGGGATGCTTCTCGACACGGTTTCCATCATCCTGCTCACCACGCCGGTCGTGTATCCTGTCGTCATCTCCCTGGGTTTCAACGGCATCTGGTTTGGCATCATCGTAATCATCATGTGTGAGATAGCCCTGATCACCCCACCCGTGGCTTTCAACATCTTTGTCGTCAAAGGGGTCGCACCGCACTTGCCCATTGAGGAGATCATGCGCGGCGTTCTGCCGTTCATCGGCCGGGATCTTTTCATCGTGGCCATTATCATCGCCTTTCCCGGCATCGTCCTCTGGCTCCCTAGCCTGATGAGATAACGTTCTTCATATCCCCCACGCCACACCCGCGCGCTATTTCCCCGCTTCTCTCACTGACTGGAACAGTGCCGCCATCTTCTTTATCCGTCCACGAAAAAGAAGAGGAACCTGGGCACTCCCCAGGTTCCTCTTGCCAGCACTGACGATAGGGTTCTTTTTATGGTGTTACTCTACTGGAAAGCGCGAATTTTGCTTTTCTCCAGGGCAGGAACATCCTTCCTGACCACGTCGAATACTGCGGCCCCTATGATCTCTAAAGCGGTTTGCATTCGATCCAAAGAGACGTTTTCCTCGATCGTGTCCTGGGGCGTGTGGTAGACCTTTTCAATATCGTATACCGACGTTGACTCCCAGAACATCCAGATAAAGAGGGCTGCGGGAATTCCCCTGTTATGGAAAGGGACATGGTCGCTGCTGCTAAATTGTCCGGGAAGAATGCTGGAATTCCCGAGGCGGGCTCCGGCGGCTACGGCGCCGTCAGTGACCGCGTTGGGTAGGCCATTCACGGTCATGGCGTATAAATTGAAGTTCGCGGCGTAGTGGGGATTCGCCGGAACGTAACTCGTGGCCACCATATCGGCGTTAAAAACTCCAATGATTCGCTCTCTTTGATCGGACGTTAGGTTATTCACATAGTAATTGGCACCAACCAGGCCCCTTTCCTCAGATCCAAAAGCGATGAAGCGGAGTTCCTTATCCGTATTGTA
>JAGUZM010000354.1 GCA_020060805.1 Deltaproteobacteria bacterium
AGAGAATGACTCTCAATAGTATGGGCGATGAGTATCAACCTATGACCGTCTCAAACTAACACCTTTTTTCTCTTGATCTGTCTGGAACAGTACACTGGAAGATTTGTACCAAGGATTAACGCAACAGGTCCAAGCTTGATGGGCCTTCCCTTATCCTGTGACCAAGTGTGGGAGTCACTTCTCGGGAATTTCGAAAGATAAGAGATAGGTGGAGCCGTTGGGAAAGAAGAGGGGTATGCAAAAGAGCACCACTTCCATTCATAGGCTGAATGCTGACCGAGGTCTTGGAGTGCTCGGAAGGAGGCTTTATTTTGGACTGAATTGGGCGAATAATCGTTTTCCCTATGCGAGGGTTGATCCCCACTTGGAAATTACGAACTTCGCTTCCCGGGAGCTCCAACACCAGTGGCATCAACTCCCTTTATCCAGTTCTCCGAGTAGAAAACTTTCCGACCTTTTCTGGCTAAATTTGCCTTGGGATGCTATCCAGGAAGAGCTCGGGCCTATTCATATCCTCGACACCGGCTGCGGCTCCGGCAATTTGGGCGTGAAGTTAATGACCTGGAGCGGTAATCGCGTAACCCGTTATACAGGTATTGATGCAGCCGAACATCCGAACTGGAGGAATCTTCAAAACCGGAACCTACCGGTAGACTTTACATGTTCAGATGCGGATCACATTCGGGACCACATCCCTGCTGTCACCAACTTCATTATATCGCAATCGGCCATCGAGCACTTCAACAATGACCTGTGGTACTTTAAGGAGATAAGGGATCATATCGACATCCATCGCATGAGGGCGATCCAGATCCATTTAATTCCCCCTAGCTCATGCCTGCGGCTGTACCGCTTGCATGGAATAAGGCAATACACACCAAGAACGATCTCAACCATCACACGGCTTTTTGACGACTCCTGTTGCAAAAAATTGTACAACCTTGGAGGCGATGCCTGTAACAGGCTGCACTACGAGTTTATCGTGAAGCCCGGAAAGGACTTACGAAATCAGAACCCACAGGAGTACGATCGGAAGTTAATGGAGGCCATTTATTCCGACATGGAAAACCCGAGCAGACGGCCAGCTTTTTATGCCCTGGCGATCCAATCCAACTGGAAGAAGAAAGTTATCTGATTGAAATGCAGACGGATTAGAGGGACAGAGCAATGACGCGCAGCTCATTTGTTCTGAAGGTGAAGGCTGGAATACCAGCGCCCGCCTGCCGGGTCTTGGGATGGGGAGGTCGGTTGCCTCTGCGTATCGTTTCCATGTTTGTTGTCAACCGTTGGCCGGAGTTTTCCCGTCTGTTCTTAGTGAGTGACTCTCCCTCCTGGGTGATATCATGGGAAATGGGGGAGGTTAGCGAGATCGCACAATGCATTGGGGTGAAAGTAGGCGATATCCGTTGGTTGCGGATGGTGAAAAGTCAATCCGTTTTTTACGGCAGCCAATTTATTCTTTTAGATGATCACTGGCGGCAGAAATCCTGGCGCGTCGGGCTGGCCTATTTCCATGGTCGGCCTGGAACCGGCGTACCGGAATTTGATCAAGTCTATCAGCGTCTATGCCAGGTTCACGACAGTATCCAGCGCATTCAAGTGTCCCACAGCGAGATGCGTGACGTGGTGATGGATTCCGGCATTCTCACGGAAAAGGTTTTTCTGATTCCCATCGGCATCAATCTTTCCTACTTTCCGATGCAGACCGGGGAGTTGCGACGCAGAGCTCGAGAGCAATACCATATCCCGCAATCCGCTGTCGTGGTAGGCTCCTTCCAGAAGGATGGTGTGGGTTGGGGAGAAGGATTAGAACCTAAACTGATCAAGGGGCCGGATATCTTTCTGAAGACCGTGGAACTATTAAGGGCGCGCGTGCCCGAACTATACGTTCTTCTGAGCGGTCCAGCGCGGGGTTATGTTAAGGCCGGGCTGGAGCGGATGGGAGTCCCCTATTGTCATATTTTTTTGAAGGATTACCGTAAGATCGGAACCCTGTACCAGGCCTTGGACCTGTACGTCGTGTCTTCACGTCAGGAAGGTGGGCCTAAGGCGGTGCTCGAGGCGATGGCCAGCGCTGTACCGTTGGTCACCACGCGAGTAGGCCAAGCCATGGACTTGGTGAGGCATGGGCAGAACGGATGGATGGTGGATGTCGATGATGCCGAGGCCTTGGCCCACTGGGCAGAGTACGCCATCCACCATCGCGAAAGCCTAGAAGGTGTTTTGCAAGAAGGCCGAAAGATTGCAGAAGAAAACTCATACAGCGCACAAATCCCTTTGTGGACTCGCTTCATGAGGGGATTTGTCGAATGGTAAACGGACACCGAACGCTTTCCGAAGGAATACTCCTCTAATCTCTCAGTCTCCCCACAAGATGCTTTCCTCTGTGAAGTTCATTGTAAAGAATTCATGGCGATGGCTTGGCATCCTGCTGGCGCGGAAAAGTGACCTGGATAAAATAAGCGTTTTCTATGGTTTTGACCATATTCCAAGCCTTCATGAGGTAGCGCAAGGAGGCATTGTCAAGTTCCAGCGGATGCAGCATGTTCTTCCGAACACCGCAAGACACTTTAATCTCGTCTATCTGGTGAGCAGCATGCACCCGCCGGATTGGGCTCAACTCCTGTGGCTTAGCCGAAGAAAAAGGATACGCCTTGTATGGAATCAGGACGGTGTAGGGTATCCGGGTTGGCACGGGCCAGGCTGGGAACGGGTCAACAAACCAATGGCCGAAATGATGCATGCGGCGGATTATGTCTTCTTTCAGAGTCGGTTCTGTAAGCTCGGTTCGGACATTTTTCTAGGTAAAAGACAAGGTCCGTGGGAAATCCTTTACAATGCGGTCAATACGGATGTCTTTAAGCGGTCCCTCTCCGACCCGGACCCCCAGCATCTTGTACTTCTCCTTGGAGGAAATCAATACCAATACTATCGACTTGAGACCGCCTTCCGAACACTGGCCATCTTGGCGCGGCAACGTAAAGACGTCCGTCTCCTGGTAGCTGGAAGGCTTAATTGGATGGTGAATGAGGCTGAAGCTAACGGGAGAGCAAAGCAGGTGATGAGTGACCTAGGGATTGGGGATCGCGTCGAGTTCTTAGGACCTTATACCCAGGAGCAAGCCCCAGGAATTCTGCAGCGTGCCCATATCCTCCTTCATACCAAGTACAACGATCCGTGTCCAGGCGTCGTCATTGAGGCAATGGCGTGCGGTTTGCCTGTAGTCTACTCAGAAAGCGGAGGCGTTCCTGAGCTGGTGGGCAAGGAAGCGGGAATCGGCATTCCTACGCCGTTGAGCTGGGAAAGGGATTTGCCTCTTAACCCAGAAGATCTGGCCGAGGGTGTGTTAAGAGTGGCGGATAACCGGGCGAAGCACGCTGATGCGGCTCGGCAACGTGCTGTAGAGTTTTTTGATCTACGCCAATGGCTCAAGCGCCATTACGAGGTTTTTGAAAACCTCCTGAATCAATGAACCCATTGATCAAAAGGGGCGTGCTCTCGCTGTGCAACTTTATCCCCTACTCTTTGGGAAGACGACTGTTTCGTGGATGGTTGGTGGCCATTGGAAGGAAAGAGCCCAACGTGGCTATGAAGGCACTACTGAATCTTGACGATGACTTGGCAGGGCACCTCGATCAGGTGGCGATGCGCTATGACCACAACGGAATCCATGTCAAACATCGTCTCATGGGATATCATGATTTCTTCGTTGAGCGCGTGAAACCGGGTGAGCGCGTGCTCGACATCGGCTGTGGTTATGGAGCTTTGGCCTGGTCGATGGTGAAACGCTCAGGAGCAAGAGTCACAGGCATTGACCTGAACAGTGAAAACATTGAAAAGGCGAGAAGACTCTATTCGGACGAGAATCTCAGGTTTATTCTGGGAGATGCTTTGAAAGCTCTTTCTCTAGGGGAGTTCGAAACCATCGTGATCTCGAATGTACTGGAGCATGTTGACGATCGTTTGGAGTTCATTGAAAAGATACAGAAAGGTGCACATCCCAAACGATGGTTGATCCGCGCCCCCATGATCAACCGTCACTGGCATGTGCCTCTCCGAAAGGAGCTTGGGCTATTCTATTTCAGCGACAAGACCCATTGTACGGAGTACACGGAACAGACCTTTAGAGAAGAAATGGAAGCAGCGGGGCTGAGCCTTTCGCATCTGCAAATTAACTGGGGAGAAATCTGGGCAGAGGCGGTTCCTAAGACATGAAAACAGTCCGTTCTTGCATCTTTGTAGTTCGCTGTATAACCGCCAAAACTCAGTACCATCGGCGTAAAACCGGGAAAATTCACTGAGTGTCAGGGGCTCCTCTCGTTAGTGTTGTCATGCCGGTATACAATGTGGAGAAGTATATCGAGCAAGCCGTCCAAAGCATCCTCCATCAAACGTTTTCCGATTTTGAATTCCTGATCATCAATGACGGTTCCACGGATGGAACAATGGATATCCTGTCTCGATTTCAGCAACTGGACAGTAGAATTCGGATTTTTGATCAAGAAAACCGCGGGCTCGTAGCCTCCCTTAACAGAGGGTGCCGACTTGCTGGGGGCAAATACATCGCGCGGATGGACGGGGATGATATCAGCCTCCCCACCCGTCTATCAGCCCAAGTCTCGTTCATGGAAAAAAACCCTTCTTGCTCCCTGGTCGCCACTAAAATCAGCTTGATGGATGCCCATGGCAATGCGATCGGCTACTGGCCGGAGGAAAAGGGAAGCAACAGCTGGCAGGACATGCGGAACCAGCTTCCGAAGTCGAATTGCATCGCCCATCCAAGCGTCATGATTCTCAATGAGGTTGCTAAAGAGTACGGCTATAGTAAGGAGCAGCGTCACGGAGAGGATTATGATCTGTGGCTGCGGCTGTGCTCGGATGGAAAAAGGATCGAGAAGATCGAGGAGATCCTTCTCAAGCATCGCATTCACAGAAGCTCATTCACATTGAGCAGCACCCTAAGGGTCGGGCCCACAAGGAAGGACATTGGAACCAAGGCGGTCTTTTTAAGATCGAGGATTGCGAAGAAGAAAGTGACCTGGTTCGATGTAACCGTTTCGCGATACCTGCTGCGGGACATCGGTATTCTCTTTATGCAGGTCTGCAGGTCTTTCGTCCGATCGTTCGTGACCCGGATGTTAATCGCAGTGGGGAGAGCGGTGGGGCTACTGCTGAAGTCGAGCAATCCATCGTCCGTCTTTTTCTTTTTCCCGTTTTACCATGTTGGGGGCGCAGAAAGAGTTCATGCCGATATCGTGGCCTGTGTGGCGGACCGCTCCCCGTGGGTCTTCTTCACCGGGAGGTCCAAGGACCGAACGCTAAGGACGAACTTTGAAAGAAACGGGAGGGTATTTGACCGTTCCTTTCTAATGAACAATCGCCTTGTGTCTAAAGTGGTATTGGGCGTTTTGGCCTCAGGGATCAACAAGCACCCGGCCCCGGTGGTGTTTGGCTCAAACAGCCTTTTTTTTTACCGTCTGATCGAGTATGTGAAGCCCCATGTGCGTGTGATCGATCTTTTGCACGCCTTTGGGGAGGGTTTGGAATTCGTCAGCCTCGGAGTGGTATCGCGAATTGCCGATCGGGTTGTCGTTAATGCAAAGACACTTGAGGATCTGAAAGAGCTCTATGCACTCGAGGGGATTGGTGCTGAACTGAACGGCAGGATTCGCCTGATCGAAAACAAAACGGCTATTCCCGATACGGTTCCTCAGAAAGGAGGAAACCAGTCGCTTCAGGTCCTCTATGTTGGAAGAGGGACGGAGGAGAAGAGGGTACACCTGGTTGGAAGAGCTGCTTCTCGATGTCGGGAGCTTCAGATCCCTGTCGAGTTCACTTTGGTAGGAGATGTGGGTCAATCCTTAGAGCCCCAAGACAGAGGTTCCTGCACCCTCAAGGGAGAAATCACGGACCATGAGGAGTTAGCAAGGCTGTATCGCGCGAGCGACCTGCTGGTCCTGACCTCGAGCCGCGAAGGCTTTCCTGTAGTGATTATGGAAGCAATGGCCAATGGGGTCGTGCCCGTGACCACCAAGGTGGGTGGAATTCCAGTCCACATCGAACATCACGTGAACGGCATGCTGATAACCGAGGAGAGCGAGACGGAAATTGTTGAATCTCTTGCAAAAGTTGTCGAAGACTTTGTCGGTGACCGGGAAGGATTGAAGCAACTATCTCGAAGGGCGCACGAGTATGCCCGTACCCATTTTGAAGCTTCTAGGTTTGATAGGGCCTATCGAGATCTGATCTTGGGAAGCCCGCGTATGAGAGACAAGGTATCTTC
>JAGUZM010000389.1 GCA_020060805.1 Deltaproteobacteria bacterium
GACAGTTCTCCCAGCACCAGATGCTCAGCGTAGGCGCTCTTTGGAACCAGCCCTGTGGCCGCCAGTATCCCGAGGGCCATGGGGAGATCAAAAGCCGAGCCTTCCTTTTTCACGTCCGCCGGCGCGAGGTTCACCGTGATCCTCTCCGGAGGAAAGGAGTACCCGGAGTTCTTGATCGACGCCTTGACTCTTTCCTTGCTCTCCCGCACGGCCCCTTCCGGAAGGCCCACCGTGGCAAAGGAAGGAAGTCCCTGGGAGATGTCCACCTCCACTTCCACGGTATATGCATCGATTCCAATCACCGCACTGCTAAGAACCTTGGCCAGCATCCTCGGCTCTCTCCTTTTAGCCCTTCCCCCCCTCACCCTCGTATCCCCGTGCCGGGATCTTCGACGAGTACGGGGCAGGCTCTGCCCTCTCCCTGCAAGAGCGACCTCCCGGTCGCCATTCTTTCGCTAAATGCCCTTGTATTAGCAATTGTCAAGAATTCAAGCCTCTTAGCTCAAACTGGGAGACTTGATTCATCGCCGACGGGCATTATTTTATCACAGTTACGGGTTTCCTTCAGCCATGTCCGGCACAAAACGTGCGGGACGGGCGATGCATATGTCGGGGCCCTGTTTCAGGGCCCTTAAAAAGGCTTTACACGGCGAAAAAAAGATAGTATAAAGTTAAATTTATTTTTCACAGCCTCATGGGCCGCCGTGGAGCGACCACAGAGGTACGCGAGTAGAAAGCTGAGGAGAAACCGCAATGGCGCGAATTACTGTAGAGGACTGCCTGAATCAAGTCAACAACCGTTTCACTCTCATTCACATGGCTGCAAAGCGGGTCAGGCAATTGAGAAAAGGGGCGGAACCCACGATCACATCCAAGAACAAGGACATCGTGGTGTCTCTCAGAGAGATTGCCGCCGGGAACGTGATAAAGTCAGACCGAAAAGACGAGACGCCCCTCGCGGCCGCGGAAATGGAGGCACTGCCTGCGGGACCGGATGAACAGGCTCCCGGCCGTGATGAAACGGATGAGGAAAAGACATCATAGGATAGCTTCGGATGTACAAGAGAGATTACTACGAGGTCCTGGGTGTTCCCCGCGACTCGAATGAAGAACAAATCAAGAGAGCCTACCGAAAGCTCGCCATGAAACATCACCCGGACCGAAACCCTGGAGATCGGGAGGCCGAAGAGAAGTTCAAGGAAGCGGCTGAAGCCTACGAAGTGTTGAGAGACGATGAAAAGAGACAGATCTACGACCAATACGGTCACGACGGGCTTGCGGGAACCGGGTTCCGCGGGTTCACCGGCTTTGAGGACATCTTCAGCAGCTTCGGGGATATTTTCGAGGGTTTTTTCGGGTTCGGAACGAGATCGGGCAGGAGAAGCCGTTCAAGAAAGGGCCAAAGCCTCCGCTATGACCTGGAGCTCAGCCTGGAAGACGCCTTTCACGGCATTGAGAAAGAAATAGCGTTCAAAAAGTGGGTCTCCTGCGAATCCTGCCATGGGTCGGGTATTGCGCCGGGAAAGCAGCCGAAGGTTTGCTCGACCTGCGGAGGCAGGGGACAGGTGGTACGGGCTCAGGGGTTTTTCCAGATCACCACGACATGCCCGGCCTGCCACGGCGAGGGCAGGATCATCACGGATCCGTGCTTGGAGTGTCATGGCAAAGGCAAACTCAAAGAGGAGAAGAAGATCACTGTGAAGATACCCCCGGGGGTGGACACAGGATCTCAACTCCGGCTTCAGGGAGAGGGGGAAGCGGGAGAATTCAGCGGCCCGCCGGGGGACCTGTTCGTGGTCATCCATGTCCGGGAACACGACTTCTTCAGGAGAGAGGGGGAACATCTTCTCTGCGAGGTCCCCATATCCTTTGTCCAGGCGGCCCTGGGAAACACCATCCAGATCCCTGCGATCGGGGAAGAGCGGTTTCACGACCTGGAGATTCCGGCCGGCACGCAGCCGGGGGACGTATTCACCCTTTCGGGCCTGGGGATGCCCGGGCTCCAGAGGAAGAAAAGAGGTGACCTTTTCGTAAAAGTGAACGTCAAGATCCCGCAGAAGCTGAGCGATCGTCAGAGGGAGCTTCTGGAAGAATTCTCAAGAACAGAACGAGTCAAAGCGCCAAAGAACGAGAAAAGTTTTTGGCAGAAGATAACGAAGTCCTAAGGGGTTCTTAGAAAGTTATGCTGACTCAGAAGAAACTGGAATATTTTAGGGAGCTTCTCAATGAGAAGCTCGGAGAGTTGTTGCATGAGGCCAACAAGACGGTGACGGGCATGACGACTCAAGAAGAGACCTATGCCGACCCCACGGATCGGGCTGCCCTAGAGTCAGACAGGAATTTCACTCTCAGGATCAGAGACAGGGAAAGAAGGCTCATCGTGAAAATCAAGGAGGCCCTGGAGAGGATAGAGACCGGCTCCTACGGGATTTGCGAGCTCTGCGGCGAGGAAATCACGGAGGCGAGGCTCAAGGCGAGGCCGGTCACCACCCACTGCATCGATTGTAAGACGCGACAGGAAATGGAAGAAAAGGTCAAAGGAATATGACCTCTTGCCGAGCAGACCTCCCCTCTTTTCATCTTTTCATGCTCTCGTGATTGACCCCTTCCGCGTTGTTTCCTTTTCCCAGCTCCCTTTGCCCTTGACCCATCCATCCGGGATGGATCATCGTGAGAGACCCTGAACGGGCGAGAAGATCGAAAGAGAACCGGCCTTCATGACCTGTGGGAGGCTGTCCGGCCGCTTGCGGAATACTCTAGCCGTTCGCCCTCAGGTATGGTTCGATCCATCCTCCGCAGTAGCAGCACTGCAGTATCGTGTACCTTATATTTCCTAACCTCAATGTCATTTCGAACGAAGTGAGAAATCTAACGTTTCAGAGTAGTTAAAAGATCTCTCCCTGCGGTCGAGATGACAACCTATTTCTGGTACACGACA
>JAGUZM010000048.1 GCA_020060805.1 Deltaproteobacteria bacterium
CGGCTCGCCGTCGCGGACCGGAATGTTGGTGATGCGGCCGAAGTTGATGTCCTGCATCAGCTCGATGAGTCGCCGCTTCGGTGGGGTGAGATGTGCTTTACTTGTCTGGTTCATGCCGAACCTCCTTCATTTCTGGACCGACCGGGAGACAGGTCCGGCATGAATTTCCCGGGTGGCGGTCGTGAACTCTTTGTGTTCACCAGACCTGTCACCCTGCTTTGGCGAATTTTCGTTGCGACCCCGAAAAACGCCCTGGCTCAAGGAGGAGGAAAGCCCGTAAGGCTCTGATTGGTGGTGGGTTTACAGAGGAAAAATTTTTTAACTTTTTTTGCCCGGCCCCAGTGAAATTTCACCGGGCGGGCCTCCAAGACGCAAAAAGCCCCGATCCAGAATCCTGAATCGGGGCTTTAATTTCGTTTGGATATTAAGGGTGGTCAGTAGACCTCGGCACCTTCCGGGAAGATGCGGAACTTGCATCGGTAGGTCTTTGTATCCTTGACCCATTCGATGGGATCATCATCGAGCCGGAAGAATTCACGCAGATGCTTCGACAACTCTTGCTTTTGTTTCTTCAGTTTGTCCGAGGCGTATCGGCTGTGCCAGTCGATCTCGCCACTGGAGTTGGCAAACCCCTCAAGCAATTTCCATTGCTCGGTTGGATTGCCATTCTTCCTGCTCGCCATTCCCATTTGCGTATAGGTGTATCGACCGCTCTGGTCTCCCGCCCATATTGTGACGGTATGGCCATCGCGGAACTGAATCTTGATTTGTGGCCATGTGGTGCCCGGCGGTGTCATGAAAAACACTGTGCCGCCTGAATCCGGCCCAGGCACCTGATCGATAAGGGGAGCGAATATCTCAGTCTTGTCCCGACAGGTCAGGAGTCGTGGCGCATCACCCAGGTACAGATCTTCGTTCAGCGCGACGAAAAGGCTGTCTTTCTGCGCCAGCAGTGTTTCAACTGCAGGACTCAGATGAAGGCGCGTGGGCGCTATTACAACAAAGGGTTTGGGGGTCGAAAGGCATAATGATCGGACGACCTCTACCAGCGTGTCCTTGCTGTCCTGCATTGTCAGCACAACAGGGAAGTCCATCCCGGCCGTGGGTATGAAATCGCCCAGTCTCCATGTGTGGGGCAGGCCATCGAGTTTTGCCTCTCGGTGTTCAATTCCCATGGCCGTGCAGATAGCGCCATTGATGGCTGACTGCTTGAGCCGGTAGATCAGCGTCTGCCGTGGAGAGAGTTGGATGGCCGCGTGTTCTTTTTCGATGCAGACGGCTCGGATGTCGGTCTTCGCATGGGTGATCACACTACGTGGGCATCCCAGGCCACATTCCGTCGGGCAATCCACAGCGGTCGCGTGATTCTTGGTCAGTTGAAGAAAATTGTCCCGAAACAATGGATACCGGTCCCAACCGGAGAGCGCCTTATCCCAATCGAACAGCGCCGCCGACTTTCCAGGCAATGTCTCCAGGTATGCCCAGAAGGGGTCACTCATCCGAGGCCCCTCCGGCTCCGACAATAAAGCCCCTGAGTCCGAGCCAGCGCTCGATAACCTCGGCATCACCATCCCGCTTGAATTGCGCTCGGTTACCTGAACTCAAGGTGACCGACCTGGGCGTCTTGGAACCGTCGAATTTGATCTGGAAGCTTGCTTTGATGATTTTCCCTCCACCCGGGAGTGAAGCGCCTCGATCACGAAGTGATGCAAAAATGTCCTCAGACCTGCGGATTTCGACGTCCTTATGAGCGCCGCCCCAAAAGACCTGAACTTCCTTGAGCCTGACATACTCAATGCCATCGACGTCGTCACATAGAAGCGCGTCCTCACCAATTTGCCGCAAAGGTTCCAGGTCAAATCGGCTGCGCTCGTTGAAAAACTCTTCGTTTCCGAACAGGTGGAATCCGAATTTCTTGCGGTAGAGCTCCTTCTCCCCCTTGGTTTCGGCGTTCATTCGGATTTCCCCGATGACGGGGTTGTAGGCAAGCACGTCGAATTTTTCAGGGCGGAAGTATTGGCTGGTGGATTCACCGGCCTCAATGACCGCTTCACGGGCATAGGGCTTGCCGTGGCGCACGAGGAACCATGTGTGGCCTTCCTTCGGATAGACGAACACCTTGGAATACTTGCCCCGACGCTTCTTGGAAAACCATTCGTCAAGATCGGCTTCGAGGGCCGCGAGGGTTTCCTCCGATGGCAGCACGAAATCCGGCAGCGGGTTTTTCTTGGTCTTGAAATACTCGAAGGACCTGACGTTCATGAAGAACTGTTCGGCGTGTACCTTCTCGATGATTTCCCGGTCAGCCATCCAGACCTGGATCGCCAAGTCTGCCGGTGCGGCGTTTTCCCCGATTTCCACGTCGATGTCCGTTCCAGCGATCTCATCCTGAATGGAGTCGAATCCTTCAGGAGTCGAAACTTCATTCACATAGAACAAGGCCTCTGCAAGGTCGTCTGGGGTTGAACCGTCCGGGGTCAGCAAAATGTGACTGAGCGCGTTGTAGTCCAGGCCATCTTCGTGCTGGACTGGTGGCAACTCTACGCCGCGAGCTGAAAAATAGGCGGCATGAGGCTCCAGAAAGGCAATGAGATGCTTCCTGTCGATTCGCCGGAGCATCTCCGGCTTCGAAAAGCGGCGTAGGTTAAAAGTTGCCATCAAATACTCCTGTCGTTTTGTCGTTATTCGTCCATGTCTGTCTCGGTTAACTCCGTTTCCATCCAA
>JAGUZM010000371.1 GCA_020060805.1 Deltaproteobacteria bacterium
CGGAGCATGGATGCGATCCTGAGCGCATCAGCACGACGGCCAAAAGGGAGGGGTCTTTTTATATTCTCCTGGGGAAGAAGGGTTTCGTGATCAATGGCCCAGCAGCGGATTGGTTCGTCGTCTTATGCCAGGTTGACACCAATGGAAAGCCCAAATCCACGGGCCAGTCTCTCTTCGTGGTCGAGAGGGGGGCTCAAGGATTGACCTCCGTTTCCAGCGGGGAAAAGATGGGAATGCATATGACCGGCATGGGAGAGATTACCTTGTCACAGGCACGGGTGCCTCTGGAGAACAGGATCGGCTCTGAGGGGAGCGGGTTCGAGCAGACGAAAAGGTTTCTTGAAGAGGGCCGCTTGGAGGTAGCGGCCCAAGCCGTGGGGATCGCCGGGGGTGCTCTGGAAAAGGCGATCGCCTATGCCAAGAAGCGCTACACGTTCGGCAGGCCTATCATCGAACATCAGGGGCTTCAGTGGATGCTTGCAGAGATGGCCACCCAGGTGGAAGCGGCGAGGAGTTTCCTCTACGATGTGGCCTATCGGTTCGACCGAGGGGAGGGTCACCTTGGGCCTCAGACAGCCATGGTTAAGATATTTGCTTCCGACGTGGCCATGCGGGTTTCTACAGATGCGGTGCAGGTATTTGGCGGCCTCGGGTACATGGAAGACCTCCCTTTGGAGCGCACCATGAGAGACGCAAAAGCCACCCAGATCTATCTCGAGACCAATCAGTTCGAAAAGACGGCGATCAGCGACTATCTGAGAAGGTAGCAGGAGAGGGGCAGGGTTTTTCCGCAACGCGAAAACGCTGAAGTGAAGGGAGTATCCGCTTTTCTGAGCATCCGGGGGGTGTTACCTCTCATGCCCCCGGGGGTGAAGGATAACCTGTAACGCATAACCCAAAGGGTGTGTAGAGCCTATGAAAATTGAAGACGTGAAGAAGATAGCGGTTGTCGGGGCAGGCATTATGGGATCGCAGATTGCCGAAAACCTGTCCCGGTTGGGAAAGTATAACGTGTGCATGCTGGATAAAGATGACCAGCTGGTCAGGAAAGGACTCCAGAGCATAGAGTTCAGGCTGGAGCGGTATTTTGTCTCCAAGGGGAAGCTAACCGAGAGGGAAAAACAGGAAACCATGGCGAGGATAACCGTAGCCACGGAGATTGAGAAGTCTGTGGCCGATGCAGACGTCGTCATTGAAGCGATCGTGGAAAACCTCGGCCTGAAAAAGGAGATCTTCAAGAAGCTGGATGAACATGCGCCCGGGGGAGCCATGATCGCCTCCAATACTTCTTTGCAGAATATTTCAGAAATGGCTTCGGCCACCAAGAGGCCGGACAAGGTCGTGGGGATACATTTCTTCAATCCCGTAGCCATGATGAGGTTGGTCGAGGTGGTTAAAGGGGTTCGCACGTCCGGGGAGACCTTAAGCCTGGCCTGTGACCTAGCGCGCAAACTCGGGAAAGAGCCGGTCGTCTGCCGCGATTCAAGCTATGGCTTCCTGGCCAACCGGGCCTACATCGCGATGGTGAACGAAGCGGCCCAGATGGTGTGGGAAAGAGTCGCGTCCCCTGCGGAAATAGACAAAGCCCTCATGCTCGGAATGAACCTTCCTGAAGGGCCTCTGAGGGTATGGGATGTGACCGGCGGGTGGCCCATTCTGGTAGCTTCCGAGCAGGATGCGATAAGGGAACTCGGCCCGGAGAAAGGTCGCCTGAACCCCATTGTGAGGCTGATGGCTCGATCCGGTTACACCAGGATTTACGATTTCTGGGAGGATGTATTGTCCAAGTGGTAACGCAGAAGAAAGCTTTCATTATGAAGACACCCATTTCTCAGGACTATGATCGGTTTTTGGGAATGAGCTTCGGCGAAATGCTCGACAGTCTTGTTCGCGAGGAATCCCAGAAGGAAGTTTTCCTATACAGGGATCGAAGGATTACTTACGGAGCCTTCCATCAGCAGGTGCGGCAGATGTCCAAAGCTTTGAAGAGCCTGGGCATCACCAAAGGGGATCGGGTCGCAGCCCTTCTTCCGAACTGTTTTGAGTTCTTTGTATGCCAACAGGCTGCTCTCTATATCGGCGCGGTTTTCATCATGCTGTCCACGCGATACAGGGAGTTCGAGTTGACCTACATGATGAAACACTCCGGCGCCAAGTGCCTATTTACGATCGATGAATACATGGGGGTCGGTTTCACAGACATCATCAGGAAGCTTCGGCCGGAGATGCCCGAACTGGGGCACATTTTTGTTTTGGGCGATCAGGTTCCTGAATGGGCCCGATCCTACGAGGATTTACTCGATCACGGGAAAAACGCCAGTGAGGCGTTGCTTCAGGCTGATCTGCCCGGCCCTGAGGATATCGCTTCCATGCTCTATACGTCGGGAAGCACGGGCACGCCCAAAGGGGTTATGATGTCTCACGGGGCCTTCATATTCGATGCAACCCGTGTTTGCGAGCGCCTGAGAATCGTCCCTGGTGACGTTTTCCTGATGATGGTTCCCTGCTCCCACACCCTCTGCTCCTTTGTCCAGTTCACCGACGCTCTTGTGGGCCGGTGCAAGATCGTGCTCATGGAGAATTTTGAGGCGAAAGAGGCATTGCAGCTGTGGGAGAGGGAGAGGGTCAGCGTCGTCTACGGTGTTCCTGCGATGTTCCACATGATGCTCAACCATCCGGAGTTTTCCAAATACGACCTTTCCTCCAGCCGAGCCGGGTATATGGGTGGGGCCTTCTGCCCGGAAGAATTGGTCAGGGATGTCATACATGAGATGCATTTACAGATCAGTTGCACCTACGGGATGAGCGAGAACGGATGCTGCACGATTAACGATTTCGACGACGACGAGATGAGCAAGTCCACCACCGTCGGCCGCCCCATAAGGGGCTGTGAAATCAAGCTCATGGATGATGAGCGAAAAGAGGTCCCCATTGGGGTTGTTGGTGAGATCGCGATTCGGGGTCCGAATCTCTTTTCAGGCTACTACAAGCAGCCCGAGGTGACCAAGGCGTCCTTTGATGGCGATGGGTTTTTCTACTCCGGCGACTTGGGAAAGTACCTGGAGGATGGTAACCTAACGATCGTCGGGCGCAAGAAAGAAATGATCATCCGCGGCGGCTTCAATGTGTACCCTGTCGAGGTGGAGGAGCAATTAAGGGAAATGGGCGGCATCGAAAACGTGGCCGTCGTCGGGGTGCCGGATAAAGTCATGGGGGAAAAGGTCGTGGCCTGCATCATTCCAACGCCAGGCAATAAAACAACCGCAGAGGAAGTGATCGCATTCTGCAAGAAACGCCTGGCAAACTACAAAGTCCCCAGTGAAATCTTCTTCATGGACAAATTCCCCACAACAACGATAGGCAAGACGCAGAAGTTCAAATTGCAGGAATGGCTGGCTCAAAAAAGAGAGAAGTGACCTTTCCCATTTCTGATTCTGCATGTTCCAACATTCCGAAGAGAAGGGAGGTGGTCGTTAGGGGGTTTTAGGGAAGATGCTCCTTGGAGGAGCGAAAAAAGCCGGAAGAAAGGTGCTCTCATCTGTGGTTTATTCTCTCTTGTCTGAGGGAAGGGGCCGCGCTCGATTAATGACTTTCTTATCGATAAAGGAGGGTGAAAATGAAGAGAATCATCAAGGTGCTGGGACTAATTTTATGTCTGGGTATGATATTTTGCGGGTCCGCATCGGCCCAAAAGCCGATTGTGATCGGGAGCATTTGGGGTATCACCGGGACGTATGCACTGATGGCAAAACAGGCGACAGATTCTATCCAAATGGCTATCGATGAGATCAACGCCGCAGGAGGGCTCCTTGGGAGGAAATTGGAGCAGGTTAAAGAGGACGACGAGAACAATCCTGCAATCTCTGCCCGCAAGTATGAGCGGCTGGTTCTGGAGAAAGGTATGGATTTCTGCATCGGTTCAGTAGCTTCATCGGCCACGCTGAACCTCATGCAACTTGCGAACAAATACAATAAGATCCTGATGGTGTCCATATCCCAGAGCATGGACATTACAGGGAAGAGCAGGAACAAACAGACCTTCCGTGTCAACGCCAACCCCGGCATCACATCAGGTGCCTTGTGTGACTGGCTCGTCAAGAACATGGGAAAAAATTTCTATCTCCTGACTGTGGACTATGCGTGGGGAAGGTCCACTTCGGAGGCATATCGGAAGGCGTTGCCTGATAGAGGAGCGACGATCATCGGGGAAACTTTCTTCCCCCTCGAAACGAAAGATTTCGCTTCCTACTTCGGCAGGATTAAAGCAGCGAAGCCGGACATCCTGTTTATCACTGCGGCCGGGAATGACGCCATCTCCGTTGTAACCCAGGTGGAGCAGTATGGTCTTAAGCAGATGATGGCCATCTCAGGCGATGGTTCCTTGGTGTCGGGGGATGTCCTTCCCGGCCAGGGCAAGTCTGCTGACGGGATCATCACAGCCGACTACTATGCGCCCATCCTTGACACGCCGGAGAACAAGGCCTGGGTAGCGAAGTACAAATCGCTATACAAAGAGGAACCGAGCAAGTTTTCTGTGAGCAGTTATGAAGCCATGAACTGGCTGGCTCAAGCGATCAAGAAGGCGGGGTCTACGGATACGGATAAAGTCATTGCGGCCCTGGAGGGCTCGACCTATCATGGCCCTCAGGGTGTGAAGGTCATGGATCCGGATTCTCATCAGACTTCTCTGGAGATCTACATGATCAAGATTGCTGATGGGAAGCCTACGATCATAGGCAAAGCGAAATAGTCCTGGCTCGGTGACCATTTCACTTTGTGAGTGAGAGGAGTTTAAAGGCATCCCTTTTCCTTCCTAGGGAGTGGGATCAACTTGGACAGGTATTTGTGAGCCGCCCCTTTTGGCTGCTGGAGGGGCGGGGTAACAGAGTTCTGCCCCGCCCCGGTCCAAAGTGTGGCCTGGGGCTTTCTTGATCAGCTGGCCATGGCCAGGGTTGCGCTTTTTGCCGGGCCAAGCTGAAAAAATGTGAAACGGTGTTACCCTCGCCCCTGAAGAAGAGGATCGCTCGTGGTTTTCCTCTCTGATTCGATCATCTTGGGAACAGAAAGGGTGCATAACGGATGGACTTCATAATATATATTTTAATACCGCAGCTCTTGCATGGCCTGGTATGGGGTATGGTTATCGCCCTCATTGCCCTCGGGCTGACGATCGTGTTCGGAATTCTGGATGTTGTCAATTTTGCCCATGGTGAGCTTTACATGCTCGGCGCTTTTTTCGGCTATTCGGTCGTTTTCGTCATTCCCAATTTCTGGGCCGCTCTCCTCCTGGCCACTGTAGCTGTAGGCCTTTTAGGGATCATCATAGAAGTCTCCATGTTCCGGCCCCTGTACGGGCGAGAGCCTATATTTCACCTGCTCCTCACTTTCGGGTTGGGCATGATCCTGCGAGAAGTGGCCAGGTTGGTTTGGGGAGGGCTCACGAGGAGTATTGACCCGCCTGTGACGGGAGCGGTCCAGTTTTTGGGTATGGTTTATCCGACTTACAGGCTGCTGGTGCTGGGGATAGCCATCGTGATCCTGATTGCCGTATTTTACGGATTCTCCAGGACAGAGACCGGCGCCATCATCAGGGCTGCGTCCCACGACAAAGAGATGGCCCGCGCTCTTGGTATCAACGTCACCAAAATCTACACCCTCGTTTTCTCCTTGGGGGCTGCCCTTGCTGCGCTGGCCGGTGTGCTGATGAGCCCCATATTCCTCGTTTATCCAACCATGGGAATGGATGCCATTCTGAGGGCATTTATCGTGGTCATCGTGGGAGGGATGGGGAGCGTTGTGGGGGCTGTTGTCGCAGCGATTGTCATTGGCGAGGTGGAGTCTCTATTTTCCCTGTGGATTTCGCCGACATGGGCGGAAACCCTGGTTTTTGGAGTCCTGATTGTAAGCATGGTTCTGAGACCGGGCGGGCTCTTCGGCCAGACTGAATCAAGATAGAGGATGGGCGGGTTCAGCATGAGTTCCAAAACAATAAGGTTAATCCTGATGCACGCAGGGGTTCTGTTCACTCTCGTCCTGTGCCCCTATTTCATTCCAAAGTACTGGCTTTTGCTCTGCATAGAGGCGTTAAC
>JAGUZM010000045.1 GCA_020060805.1 Deltaproteobacteria bacterium
CACCTACCGCATCGGTGACGGCCGGGGCGGCGGAGGCAACGGCAGCCAGCGCCTGGCACCTCTCAGCAGCTGGCCCGACAATACGAACCTCGACAAGGCGCGGCGACTGCTCTGGCCGATCAAGCAGAAGTACGGCCGGAAAATTTCCTGGGCCGACCTCATGATCCTCGCAGGCAACGTCGCCCTGGAATCGATGGGTTTCAAGACCTTCGGTTTTGCCGGCGGCCGTGAGGACATCTGGGAACCGGAAAAGGACATCTACTGGGGTCCCGAGACCGAGTGGCTTGGAGACAAGCGCTACACCGCTGACCGGAAACTCGAGGGGCATCTCGGCGCCGTGCAGATGGGCCTGATCTATGTGAACCCACAAGGCCCGAACGGCAACCCGGACCCGATCGCTTCGGCCAAGGACATCCGCGAGATCTTTGGCCGCATGGCAATGAACGACGAAGAGACGGTGGCCCTCATCGCGGGCGGCCACGCCTTCGGCAAGACCCACGGCGCAGGCGACAAAAAGCATGTGGGACCGGAGCCGGAAGCAGCTCCGATCGAGGAGCAGGGCCTGGGCTGGAAGAGCAGCTTCGGCACGGGCAAAGGGAACGACACGATTACCGACGGTGAGGAAATTATCTGGACCAACACGCCCACGAAGTGGAGCAATAACTTTTTCCGGATCTTGTTCAGCTTTGAATGGGAACTGGAGAAGAGCCCGGCCGGTGCGTACCAGTGGAAGCCGAAGGGTGGCGCAGGCGCCGGCACCGTGCCGGATCCGCACGACCCGTCGAAGCGTCGCGCGCCAGGGATGCTGACCTCGGACCTTGCCCTGCGGTTCGACCCTGTCTACGAAAAAATCTCGAGGCGCTTCTTGGAGCATCCGGATCAGCTTGCGGACGCATTCGCCCGGGCGTGGTTCAAACTGACCCACCGGGACATGGGCCCGCGCTCACGTTATCTCGGCCCGGAGGTTCCGGCAGAAGAACTCCTCTGGCAAGACCCCATCCCGGCGGTTAATCACAAGCTGGTCAACGTGCGGGATATTGCGAGCTTGAAGACCAAAATCCTGGCTTCGGGTTTGTCCGTCTCCCAACTGGTTTCGACCGCCTGGGCGTCGGCATCCACTTTCCGCGGCTCTGACAAGCGCGGCGGGGCGAACGGTGCGCGCATTCGTCTTGCGCCGCAGAAGGACTGGGAGGTTAACCAGCCCGACCAACTGAAGAAAGTGCTCCGAGTCCTTGAGAAGATCCAGAAGGAGTTCAACAGCACGCAGTCCGGGGGGAAAAAGGTCTCACTCGCCGACTTGATTGTCCTCGGTGGTTGCGTCGGCGTCGAGCAAGCGGCGAAGAATGCCGGTCATAAAGTGACTGTGCCCTTCACTCCCGGACGCACGGATGCGTCGCAGAAGCAAACCGACGTGGAATCCTTCGCCGTGCTCGAGCCGAAGGCGGACGGGTTCCGTAACTATCTAAAGGCCAAGTATACCGTCAGGGCAGAGGAGCTGCTGGTTGATCGTGCTCAACTTCTCACCCTGACCGGCCCTGAGATGACCGTTCTCGTGGGCGGCATGCGCGTCCTGAAGACCAACTTCGGAGGGTCCCCGCACGGCGTCTTCACCGAGCGGCCCGAGGCGCTCACCAATGACTTCTTCGTGAATCTGCTCGATATGAGCACGACGTGGAAGGCAACCTCGGAAGACGAAAACGTGTTCGAGGGTCGTGATCGCGCAACGGGCGAACCCAAGTGGACTGGTACCCGTGTCGACCTCATCTTCGGGTCGAACTCCCAGCTCCGGGCTTTGGCGGAAGTCTACGGATGTGCGGACTCCCAGGAGAAGTTTGTGCACGACTTTGTAGCGGCGTGGAACAAGGTGATGAACCTTGACCGCTTTGACCTCGCCTGATCGTATCATAAAAGTCTTCTGTGGAGCATTCTGAACTGCAAACCGGATGATCAGGAAGCGATAACCGCAACGATCTGACGGATGTTTTGAACGCTCCCGGAGGCTATTGGCAAGATAAGAGCGCGGCGTTTCGATACCATCTGAAACGCCGCGCTGACCCTGACCTTCCTTTCCTCTGCCTCTTGAAGCTGAGAAAAAGACATGAGCAGGAAGCCGATTATCGGAGTGATGGGCCCCGGCGATGAGGCGAATCCAGAGCTGATGAGACTCGCCGAAGAACTCGGCCGTCAAATCGCGCGTGCGGGGTGGATTACCCTCAGCGGCGGAAGAAAATCCGGTGTCATGGACGCTGTTAATCGCGGTGCCAAGAGTGCCGGCGGGCTTACGGTCGGGATTCTCCCCACGAGCGAAAGGGACAAGATCTCCACCTATGTGGACATTCCGATCGTGACAGACATGGGAAACGCCCGGAACAACATCAACGTCCTGTCGAGCGACGTGGTCATTGCCTGCGGCATCGGTCGAGGCACCGCTTCAGAGGTCGCACTGGCCCTCAAATCCAACAAGAGGGTGGTCCTGCTGGCCGCCTCCGAAGCCGCCGAAGCGTTCTTCAAAGAGATCGGCGGAGCCCTGATATCGGTCGCCGACTCCCCCCTCGCGGCCATCAAGCTCTGTGAAGAGTTTCTACGGGCACCGTAGCAGAAAGGATCCCTCCTTAATCCTGTGAAAAAGCCCGCCTTATTTTACGGCTATGTGATTGTGGCCGCCTGCTTTGGAATCCAGGCGACCGGGATCGGCACCCATGTGGCGTTCGGTATCTTTATGAAGCCCCTCCTTGCCGACTTCGACTGGCCCAGGGCAATCCTGGCCGGCGCCCATTCCCTGGCCTTTGTCCTCTCCGGGTTCCTCGGCATTTTCGTCGGCAGACTCAACGACAGGCTGGGGCCTCGCGTGGTGATGGCCTCCACCGCCTTTTCTTTCGGCCTGGGCTTGTTCCTGATGTCGAAAGTCAACGCAGTATGGCAGCTCTATCTTTTTTACGGCGTGATCGTCGGCATGGGCATGAGCTCAGTGGATGTCATTGCCCTGAGCACGACAGCCAGGTGGTTTGAGAGACGAAGGGGGACGATGTCCGGAATCGTCAAGGTGGGCACGGGCGCGGGACAGCTTTTCATACCCTTTGCTGCAAGCGTTCTCATCGCCGCGTACGGCTGGCGTATTTCATTCATGATCATCTCCGTATTTGCGATGCTCATGCTCGCCGGGACCGGACAACTCCTGCGGCGTGACCCTTCGCAAAAGGGGCTCCTCCCTGACGGAGATCGGCCAGACGAAACGAGAGCGATTGATGCGCCGGAAAAAGGGTTTTCCCTGAATGAGGCTCTCCGGATGCGACAGTTCTGGACGATCTGCTTTGCCAATCTCTCCGTGGTCTTTTGTCTGATGAGCATCATGCTCCACATCGCTCCTCATGCCATGGACATCGGCCACTCAGCCAAAGCAGCGGCTGCCGTCCTCTCCACCATCGGCGGAGCGAGCATGATAGGACGATTGTCCATCGGGTTTGCCGCTGACCGCGCCGGAAACAGGGCCTGTATGATTTTCTGTCTCGCCGTCCTGATCTCTTCATTCCTCTGGCTGCAAGTGGCAAAAGAGCTTTGGAGTCTGTATCTCTTCGCCGTTGTCTATGGGATCGGCCACGGCGGTTTTTTCACCCTCATCTCTCCCCTCGTCGCTGAGCACTTCGGGATCCGTTCACACGGCGTCCTTTTCGGGCTCGTCGCGTTTGCCGGCACTGTCGGAGGCGCCATGGGGCCGATTCTGGCCGGCCACCTTTTCGACATCACGGGAACCTATGAGAGCGCCTTCTGGACCTGCGCGGCTTTCTCAGCCGCCGGCTTAGGGCTCTTGGTTTCCCTGAAACGCAGGAGACCCTTTTGAAGCCAGCGGGCCTCTCTCCGAGGAGTACAAAAATTACCTTGACAATCGGGTGATAGATTTTCTAAAGAGGGATTATGAAAGCTCGAATAGGGAATCATTTGGTGCCTGAATTGTGTTGCTGGTGGTGGCTCATCTCCTGAGGGGATGAGTCCACTCCAACGGGCGTGATACCCTAAGATAACGAAACCGTGGGCTCTCCCAGAGGCCCACGGTTCTTGTTTCAGCGATTGATGAAAGGCCGTGGGTCGATGACCCCCACGGCCTTTTCGTGTTTTTGAGCAACCAGCTATTTTCATGAAAGGAGGAAGAAGCCATGATCAAGGAAGCCATCGCAAAAATCATCACAGGAAAAGATCTCACGGAGGAAGAAGCAAAGACGGCCATGGATCAAATTCTCACCGGCCAGGCCACGGATGCCCAGATTGGCTCGTTTGTAACGGCCCTCAGGATAAAGGGGGAAACCGTTGATGAGATTGCCGGAGCCGCTAAAGCCATGAGGGCAAGGACAAACAAAGTTCGCATCGGGAGCCAACTCCTAAACATCGATCGGGATGAAATCAACATTGACGATGAGACGATTGTTGACACCTGCGGCACGGGTGGCGGTGAAACGAACACCTTTAACGTATCGACGGCCACGGCTTTGGTCGTAGCCGGGGGTGGGGTCAAGGTTGCCAAACACGGTCAGAAAGCGACAAGCTCCGGCCACTGCGGGAGCGCCGACGTGCTCCAGGCCCTGGGTCTTAACCTGGACATCAATCACGCCAGCGTTGAAAGATGTATCCGCGAATTAGGGATAGGGTTTCTCTATGCCCCTCACTTCTACGGGGGCATCAAGTACCCCTTTGGCCTGAGACGGGAGATCGGGGTTCGAACTGTTTTCAATCTGCTGGGTCCCTTGACGAATCCGGCAGGCGCAGGGGTTCAGGTCATGGGAGTGTACCAACCTGACCTCACGACAAAAATGGCCCGTGTTCTCAAGAAGCTCGGAAGCAGGGAAGCCTTTGTGGTTTGCGGTGAGGGCACTCTTGATGAGATCAGCATATGCGGCCCGACGAAAGTCTGCCATCTCAAAAACGGCGAAACCGAGAACTTTGAGGTGACCCCGGAGAAGTTCGGGTTGAAAAGGGCCAGCCTAGAGGACATCAGAGGCGGGAATGCGGTGACGAATGCGCAGATCATCACAGAAATCCTGGAAGGGATGAGGGGCCCGAAGCGCGATATGGTGCTCCTGAATGCGTCAGCCGCTTTCGTGGCAGCGGGTGTTGATCAGGGTTTCGATCAAGGCATCGAAAGGGCAAAAGAAGCCATTGATTCAGGCAATGCTAAGGGGAAGCTTGAAGCTCTGATCTCTTTTACTCAAGAATGCGATTACTTTCTCAGAGAAATGCGAAGATCTGCATACTGAGGGCGAAAAAGAACCAATAAAACCGAATTCCCGGCACCGATTCGTTTGGGTCCGACCGGGGAAGTTGTGGGGATAGCCTGGCCAAGAATAGATTCCGACTTATTTTTGTATCAGGTATAATCCAATCCGTCCAACAGCCGTGCATGAGGAGGGGAATCGGATGGGCCCCCACCATCGCCCGACCAACCAAGAGATTGCCGAAGTGCTGGAACGAATCGCCGTTCTCCTGGAAGCCCAGGACGCCAACCCTTACCGCGTCAATGCTTATCGAAGGGCTGCCCGCCTCGTTGAGAATCTGGAGCGATCCGTCGCAGAACTGGCTGACGTGACTGAGGGCGAGACACTGGAAGACCTCCCGGATATCGGAAAGAGCGTAGCCGGCTCGATCCGGGAACTGGTGCACACGGGAAGGCTGGGTCTGCTGGAACGGCTTGAAGGTCAGATTGCGCCCGAAGATCTTTTCACTACCCTTCCGGGTATCGGGGAGGAGTTGGCAAAAAGGATTCACACCGAGCTCGGGATCGATACGCTGGAGGAAATCGAACTCGCCGCCCACGACGGACGGCTCGACAAGGTGCCGGGGATCGGACATCGCCGGATCAGAGCGATCCGGGATTCCCTCGAAGCCACGTTGAGCCGCTCGAGCCGAAGAAGGGCGAGAAGGCTGCGCCATCTCGAAGAGGTGCGCACAGGGAGAGGCGATGGCGATTCACCTTCTGTTGCTGCGATCCTC
>JAGUZM010000538.1 GCA_020060805.1 Deltaproteobacteria bacterium
CTACATTCTGGACGAACCGACCACGGGGTTGCACATCGCCGATGTTCAGAAACTCCTCCAGGTGCTCCAAGCCCTGGTGGATCAGGGAAACACCGTGACAGTGATCGAGCACAACATGGAGGTGATCAAGGAGGCGGATTACATCATCGATCTCGGCCCTGAAGGAGGGAATGGGGGAGGCCGGGTGGTCGCATCAGGCTCTCCCCCGGAGCTGCTCGCCGCTCCTGATGGATCTTACACCGCCAAATTTCTGAGAAAATACCTCCAATCGTGAATGTTCTTTGGTTCTCGATTCGCGCTTATTTTATCTTCTTTTTCTTCTTGTAGCTGATCGCCATGCCGGCGACGCTCTCTGGGTGGGTGCCCGTTTCGAACTCTGGGAGGCTTTTCATGTACTCGTAGTATTCTTCTGTGCCGCTCCGGTATCCTCCCCGCGCCGGGCTTCTTCCCTCCACATTGTGCGCGGTGATACATCCCCCGGGTTCCACCTTCGGCGCCAAGGCTTTTGCATAGTTGGTGTACCAATCCTTGTCCGCATCGATGAACACAAAGTCAAAGGGCCCTGGAAGTTCCTTCACCAAGTCGTGGGCATCGGCGCGCCTGGCGTCGATGTAATCACTGAGCCCCGCCTCCCTGAAGTTGGCCAGCGCCTGGCGGTGCCGGTCTTCATCAATTTCGATGGTAATCAGCTTTCCCCCTGTCTTGCTCAGGGCCCATGCGATCCATACCGCCGAGTGACCGGTCGAGGTCCCGATTTCGACGGCCTTCGTGTACCGGTTCTTGAGAATGATGTCATAGAGGATTTTCCCGTCTTTTTCGGGGACGTTCCAATCCCGCCATTGACCTTTCATCTTCTCCAGGAAGTGTTTCACCTTTGCTTCAACAACCCTTTCGTCCGCCAAAACCTGCGAAAAGGATGGTGCGCTGGAGGTCAAAACAAAGGCCAGAAGCCCGATGACGAGTGCCCTTGAATACTTTCCTATCATCCTGGTCCTCCCCGACGATTCGACGGATCCCAGAAGTTCCTTTCGGAGCAAGACTCCTGGGGAACGTAACGCCTCACGAAGGTTGCTCATTCTGCATCGAGAATCTTCAAATGTCCTTCTACGCTCATATAATGTTTTGTGCCCCACGGCAGTTGCTTGATCTGTTTGAGCTCAGGCGAAAGCAACCAGTAGTATGGATAAACAAGACGCTCGTTCTTGTCGCCCACGAGCTGCTTGAACTGTTCAAAGGTGTAGGACTTGTCGCCGACTCTGAACACCAACTTCGGTCCCTTCAACCAGGTTCGTAGATTCACCACGACAACCTTTGAAAACGCCCCGGCAAGCTCGGCGTGCTTTGCCTTGAGAAACCTTCCATACTCCTGGCACGGCGGGCAGTCCCTCGCGGTCAGATGAATGAAAAGGGGCTTTCCTTCGGACTTCGCCTTTGTAACAGCCTCTGTCAAATCGAAAACCCGCTGGGTGAGACTGAGGGGTGGCTCTATAACCATCGGCCAGTACTCCGCCGGGATATCCGCGCTAGCCAGGCTCGTGACGAGGAAAAAGATGGTGAAGAGGAGTGTCCAGGGGCTTATCCATCGTCGATTGCGTTTTATGGTCATCCTCTCGAACCTCCTGAGAAACTCCGCTGAAAACGGTTACCCGATCCACCCGTTCGCGAAAGGCTTGATTCTTCACTTTTCCGAGGTTTTAACAGAATGAATTCAGGAATTCAATGCCATATCCGGCAGGAGGAGAAGGAGTCGCTCTGGATGGTATGAGAGGCGCGCGGCAAGTGCGGAGGAAGCTGAAACCGAAGGCAGGATCTTCTGGGGAGGAATCTGATTTCGCAAAACTTGACAATGGGCATCCAAAAAAGCAATAAGGATGGCTTGAAAAAGAGAACTCCAATAGGGGGCAAGGGCGCGATGAAACTGCACGAGTACCAGGCCAAGGAAATATTCAAGAAGTTCGGTATACCCGTCCCTTCGGGTAAAATCGCGGCCTCCGGGGACGATGCTTTCAAAGCAGCCCGGGAACTCAAAGGCCCGCCCTGGGTTGTCAAGGCCCAGGTCCACGCAGGGGGCCGCGGCAAGGGAGGCGGTGTCAGGGTGGTGAAATCCCCGGACGAAGCGAAAACAGCTGCCAAGGAGATCCTGGATAACCCCCTCGTGACCAAACAGACCGGGCCTGAAGGGAAAAAGGTGCACCAGGTCCTGGTTGAAGAGGGCGTCGAGATTGACCGCGAATTCTACCTGGCCGTGGTGATCGACCGGTCCCTGGCCAGACCCGTTGTGATCTTCAGCCAGGCCGGAGGCATGGAAATCGAAGAGGTCGCGGCAAGAACGCCTGAACTCGTCCTCAAACAATTCGTCGACCCCAAAGCGGGCTGGATGCCCTTTCAGGCGAGGGCCCTGGCTTACGCGATCGATCCCCTGCCGGGTCCCGAGGCGCTGAAAGTCCTCATGGCCCTCATGGGAAATCTTTACCGGTTGTTCATCGCCCATGACTGCTCTCTGGCCGAGATCAACCCCCTGGTGATCACAAAACAGGGCAAGGTCCTGGCCGTGGACGCGAAGATGAACATTGACGACAACGGCCTCGCGAGACAGAAGGAGATCGCCCGCCTGGATGACGAAAGAGAAAAAGACCCTCTCGAAGCCAAGGCCGCCGAGCATAACCTCAACTACATCCGCCTGAACGGCAACATCGGCGCCATGGTCAACGGGGCCGGCCTGGCCATGGCCACCATGGATGTGATCAAGCTCGCCGGCGCCGAGCCGGCCAACTTCCTGGATGTAGGCGGCGGCGCGAGCGAAGAGATGGTCACCAGGGGTCTCGAAATCATCCTGGAGGACAAGAACGTCCGGGCGATCCTGATCAACATCTTCGGGGGCATCCTCCGGTGTGACGTTCTGGCCAGGGGGGTGCTCGCGGCTGCCGAGAAAACGGCGATCAAGGTGCCCCTGATCGTCAGGCTGGAGGGGACCAATGTTGAAGAGGGAAGGAAAATCCTTCAGGGCTCAAGGCTCAAGTTCATGGTCGCCAAGGATATTGCCGAAGCTGCGCAGATGGTGACCCAACAGGTCAGAAGAAGTGCCTGAAGAATGGAGTGAAGGAGTAATGGAGTGATGGAAAAGAATAGACTGAATAATAGTCCCTCCAACACTCCAATACTCCAGTACTCCAATACTCCAGCACTCCAATACTCCACCTCCTTAAAACACATCATTTTGATCCAGGAGCATCGTGGAATATGAGCATTCTGGTTGATGAGAAAACCCGTGTCGTCGTCCAGGGGATCACAGGCCGGGAAGGAACCTTCCATACGGTACAGATGCTCAAGTATGGAACGACCGTCGCTGCCGGTGTGACTCCCGGCAAAAAAGGCCAGAAGATCGAAGGCGTCCCTGTTTTCAATACCATCCATGAAGCCGTGAAATACGAAGGGGCCAACGCATCCTGCATTTTCGTGCCCCCTCTTTTTGCAGCAGACGCCATCATGGAAGCAGCCTCCGAGGGGCTCCCTGTCATCGTGTGCATCACGGAAGGGATTCCTGCCCTGGACATGGTCAAGGTGGCGAGCTTTCTGGAGGACAAGCCCAGTGTCCTCATCGGCCCGAACTGTCCTGGAATCATTTCCCCGGGTAAAACCAAAGTCGGGATCATGCCCGGGCACATCCACAGGCAAGGAAGCATCGGGGTGATTTCCCGGAGTGGGACCCTCACCTACGAGGTCGTGGATCAGCTCACGAGAGCCGGTCTCGGCCAGTCCACTTGCATCGGGATCGGAGGAGATTCGATCATCGGGACGACCTTCATCGATCATCTCAAGAGGTTCAAAGAAGACCCCCAAACCAAGGGGGTGGTGATCATCGGCGAAATCGGAGGTTCGGCTGAAGAAGAAGCGGCGGAATACGTCAGGAGGGAATTCCCAAAGCCGGTGATCGCCTTCATTGCCGGCCAAACCGCCCCTCCGGACAAGCGGATGGGCCACGCGGGCGCGATTGTCTCAGGGGGAAAAGGCAAAGCCCGGGACAAGATCAAGGCCCTGGAGGATGCGGGAATCACAGTGGTGAAAAACCTCGGAAACCTCGGAGAACTCGCCGTCGAGGTTTTCGGCAAAAATTAGGATTTTCCCGTATTTGACTTAACCGCCCTTCGGTGTTAGAGTCCAATACAAGAAGGCTCTCTCCTCCCTCCGGCGCTGATCAAAGTTCTGGCTCGCCATCCATCGAGAATTCTAGGCGTTGGTTGAGTTCTTGTCCGCGCAGCAGATTTCGAGCCCTGAGTTATAGGATTCTCTCTCTCCTCTACAGGCTAAGACGGGTTGGGCAGAAGGCGGAGAGGGGTCCCCAGGGAGGCTGGCAGAAACCCCTTTTTTTGATCGAGGAGTCCGGCGGATGAACAAGATCATCGACATGCAGGAAAAAATCGAGGATAAGAAACAGAAAGAGCAACTCGATAAATATCGCGGCAGGGTGGAGACCATCCAGAAAATAGTCCAGTGCTCCGCATGCCAATTCAGATGCGCCATGTGCGGGCTTCAGATGAGCGGGGCTGCCCCGCCGGACAAGATGCCTGCCGGATTGGCCCTTTGCGAAGGGTGCAAATCAGAGTTTGAAGAGTACATGGCGCTCTCCAGGGGAAAGAAAAACCCGGATGTGTTCTGGCACAACAGGGAGTGGCTGGAAATCTGGTCCGCTTGGCTCAGTTATAGAAAAGCGATCAACGCGTTTACCGCATCCCGCGAGTTCAAGCTCCTCTTAGAGGAGCTCGGCAGCGGGGCATAGAAGACGGAGGATTGTCATGTTTGGCTTGGGCATGCCCGAACTCATCGTGATCCTGGTGATCATCCTGATTATTTTTGGAGCCGGAAAACTCCCTGAGATAGGAAGCGGCATAGGGAGAGGCATAAAGAATTTCAAGAAAGCGACCCACGAGGAGCAGGAAAAACTCGCCTCCTCAGAGGACAAGAAAAACAAATCGGGCGATGAGGCCTAGCCCTGTCCTGCTATAAGGGAATGTCGTCGTCCGGAATAGACACAGGCTCTTCCTGGGGAAAGCGCTCTTCCGGCGTCTTGGCCGCTCCCCCCTTGCTCGGTGAACCCAGCATCTGCATATTTTGCGCGACGATCTCCGTCGTGTAGCGCTTGTTTCCTTCCCGATCCTCCCAGGTGCGGGTCTGCAACCGGCCCTCCACGTAAACCTGGCTTCCCTTGTGCAAATACTCCCCGCAGATCTCTCCAAGTCGCGCCCAGGCGACAATCCGGTGCCACTCCGTGCGCTCCTCTTTCTCGCCTTCCTTACCCGTCCACTGCTCGCGGGTCGCAACGTTGAATGTGGCCACGGCCTTGCCGCTCGGGGTGTAACGCAGCTCAGGATCTGCACCCAGGTTCCCCACGATGATCACCTTGTTCACGCTTGCCATGCCAACACCTCCCTTTTTAGAGATGCTTCCTTTGAGTCCGGCCTATGGGGAAAGCTAGCACAGTCCCTCCGGAATGATCAAGCCATTTGATTTCCGTATTGACTGAATCGGACCTAAGTTATAAGCTGCTGTTAACTCGGAATAATTGCATTATAGGCGGGTTGAGGCAAAAATGCTGAAAATGATTCCCCTCGGCGGCCTGGGCGAAATCGGGCTGAATACGATGGTCCTCGAGTACGGCGAGGACACCCTGATTCTGGATGCGGGCCTCATGTTCCCTGAAGAGTACATGCCCGGGGTGGATGTGGTCATCCCTGACTTTCAGTACCTCAAGGACCAGAAGCAAAGAATCAAGGCCGTCATCCTCACCCACGGCCATGAAGACCACCTTGGGGCCATGCCGTTCTTTCTGAAGGAATTCAACGTGCCGGTCTACGGCACGCGTTTCACCGTCGAGCTTCTCAAAGAAAAGCTGAAAGAGCACAACCTCCTCCACAGCGCCGTCCTTCACAAGGTCAAACCGGGCGAAGTGGGGCAGTTCGGCCCCTTCAGGGTGGAGTACATCCGGGTGAACCACAGCATCGTTGACGGGATCGGCCTGGCCATTGAGACGCCGGAGGGGATTCTCGTCCACTCGGGAGACTTCAAGATTGACCAGACCCCTGTGGACGGCCAGGTGACGGACATGGGCAGGTTCGCCTATTACGGCGAAAGGGGTGTTCTCGCCCTTTTCTCGGATTCCACCAACGTGGAAAAAGAGGGCTTCACCCTCAGCGAGAAAGAGGTTCGCAAAACCCTGGAGGCGATCTTCGAATCATCCACGGGAAGACTGATCGTTGCCGTGTTCGCATCCAACATCACCCGGATTCAGCAGATCGTCAGCCTGGCGATGAAATTCGGGCGAAAGGTCCTCTTTAGCGGAAAAAGCATGAAGACAAACGTGAAAATAGCCAAAGAGGAAGGGTTCATCCAAATCCCGGCCGATGCCGAGGTGAGCGAGAGCGCCGCTGACCGGATGCCCGACAGCAAGATCGCCATGATCACCACCGGGAGTCAGGGAGAACCCATGTCCTCCCTGACGAGGATCGCCCAGAACAGGCACAAGAGCATCAAGGTGAAGAAAGGGGATACGATCGTTCTTTCCTCCCGATTCATCCCGGGTAACGAGAGGGCGATCACGGCGATCATCAACAACCTCTACCGGATGGGAGCGGAAGTCATTTACGAAAAGGTCTCGGACATCCACTCCTCCGGCCACGCCTACCAGGAAGAGCTCAAATTGATGCTCAACCTGGTGAAGCCCAAATTTTTCATCCCCATTCACGGAGAATACCGTCACCTGGTGAAACATCTCCATCTTGCCGGGGAAATCGGAATGCCTTCCGAGAACCTGATCCTGGTGGAGAACGGCACCACGGTCTGCTTCAAGGGCGGTGAGGCGACCACCGGCGACAGGGTTCAGACGGGGAGAATCCTGGTGGACGGCAAAGGCGTGGGGGACGTGGACGAGCTCGTTCTCAGGGATCGCCGAAGGCTCTCGGGCGAGGGCATGGTCATCGTCCTCCTCGCCGTGGACGAGCAAACGGGAGAGGTCATCTACGGGCCGGATATCGTATCCAGGGGATTCGTGTTTGCGGATCATAGCGCATCCATCCTGGAAGAGGCGAAGGGTCTCGTCCTGGAGGTGTTGGACGAAATAAGCAACCGGTCTCACATCGACTGGGCAGACGTGGGGAAAGATATCCAGCGAGGGTTGAAACGTTTCATTTTCGACCGGGTTGAGAGGCGGCCCCTCATCCTGCCGATCATCATGCCGGTCTGACCGGTTCTTGGAGGAGGGGCCTATTCCATTGGCTAGCAAACCCAAAAGTGCCAGCAAACCCATGAGACGAGAAATCAGGGGAATTGTCTTCCTCCTCATAGCCGTCATGCTCGGCGTGAGCCTCGTTTCCTATCACCCTGCGGACTCGGTTTTCGGGATCAAGACAGCCCATTCAGGGAAAGCCCACAACCTTTTCGGGGTCGTGGGGGCGCACCTGGCAGGGTGGATTTTTCTTTTCCTCGGCTTTTCATCCTTCTGGCTCGTCGCCCTTTTCCTCATCATGGCTTTTCTCTCTTTCCGCAGAAGCCCCTTCACGTCACCCCTCAAAAACACCATCGCCGTCTTCGGCTTGATCCTCTCCTCTTGCGGAATTCTCAGTCTCTACTTCCCCCACAAGGTCCTGTACAAGGGAGGCAAGGTCCTCAGCGGCGGGCTGACCGGCCACTACGTGGCGAGCTTCATGAAAAACCTGCTCAACGATTTCGGGGCTTATGTGCTCCTTTCGGCGGTCTTTGTGATTTCCCTGATGGTGTGCACGGATGTCTCCTTCTCCTGGTTCTTCTCGAAGATCTCCTTCTGGTTCAGAAGCCTGGTGAGAAGATGCCGTGAATACCTGCTCAAACGGGATGAAAAGAAAAGAAAGCGGAAAGTCAGGGAAGAGATTTTCGAGCAGGAAAAGGTCAAGCCCAAACGAAAAGTCACGATCGTTCAACCCAAGGCGGAAAGCCTCAAGAAACCCGAGCAGGAATCCTTCCCTTTCATGAGCGTGGCCGGGGAATTCAAGCTTCCGAACCTCGACCTCCTCAATAAAGCGCCTGCGGACAAGGGCTTCGAGATTGAGAAAGAGAGCCTGGAGGCGAATGCGCGACGCCTCGAGATGAAACTCGCCGACTTCGGCGTGGAGGGACAGGTGGTGGAAATTCTCCCGGGCCCGGTCATCACGATGTATGAGCTCAAGCCTGCCCCGGGCGTCAAAATCAGCAAGGTGGCCGGGTTGTCGGACGATCTCGCCCTCGCCTTGAGGGCGCCGAGCGTTCGAATCGTCGCCCCCATCCCCGGCAAGGCAGCCATCGGGATCGAGATCCCGAACAACCAGAGGAGCCTCGTCTACCTGGAAGAAATCCTCTCCTCCCAGGCGTTCAGGACTTCTCCTCACAAACTGACCATCGGCCTCGGCAAGGACATCACGGGCACCCCTTTTGTCACCGACCTCTCAAGGATGCCCCACCTTCTGGTGGCCGGCGCCACGGGCACGGGAAAAAGCGTCTGCCTGAATGCCATGATCAACAGCCTTCTGTTCAAAGCGTCTCCTGATATGGTCCGGTTTCTGATGATCGACCCGAAAAGGATCGAGCTCAACGCCTACAACGATATCCCCCATCTCCTTCATCCTGTCGTGACCGAGCCGAAGGAGGCCACAAGGGCCCTGCGATGGGCCGTGGAGGAAATGGAAAGGCGCTACATGCTTTTATCCGACAGGGGCGTGCGGAACATCGAGGCCTACAACCGCAGGATCCAGAAAGACAAGAAACCCGAACCCTCGGACAAGGCCGAAGGGGTGGACAAGCCCCTCCCCTACATCATCCTCGTCATCGATGAACTGGCAGACCTGATGATGACCTCTTCCAGAGAAGTGGAAGAGGCGATCACCCGGCTCGCCCAGATGGCGAGGGCTGCCGGGATCCATCTCATCATCGCCACCCAGAGACCCTCCGTGGATGTGCTCACCGGCATCATCAAGGCCAATTTCCCTGCCCGCATCTCGTTCCAGGTTTCTTCCAGGGTCGACTCCCGGACGATCCTGGACAGCATCGGCGCCGAAAACCTTCTCGGCCAAGGGGATATGCTTTTCCTGCCCCCGGGGGTCGGGCGGATCATGAGGATTCACGGCGCTTATCTCTCGGAGGAAGAGATCAAGAGGGTAACGGACTTCCTGAGAACCCAGATGAAACCCAATTACGATCCCACGATCATGACCGAAGTGAATCATGACGATGAAAACGGAGAGGACGACATCGAGCTGGATGAAAAGTACGACCAGGCCGTGGAGCTTGTCATACAAACAGGGCAGGCATCCATCTCCATGATCCAGCGAAAGCTGCGGGTCGGCTATAACCGTGCAGCCCGCATGATCGAGGCGATGGAAAAACAGGGCATCGTCGGCCCCTCGGACGGCGTGCGCGCAAGAGAGGTCTACGGTCACAGAAAGGATTGAATTTAGGGATGTTTCGCAGAGTCGGTTGGATGGCTTTCTTCCTTGTCTTGTTCGCCGGGTTTTCTCCCTGCCTGGCCGAACAGGACCTCTCCCAGATCCTCGGCGGGATCAAGAAGAAATATGCCGGCCTTCCGGGCCTGGCCGTGCCTTACGAGCGCGAGATCGTGACCAGGTCCATGGCCATCCTGGGAGACCAGGTGAAAGGAGACCGCGCCACGGGTCGGATCTTTTTCAAGCCCCCCCATAACCTCAAGGTGCAGCAGGAGACTCCCGCGCCGGAAGACCTCGTCACGGACGGCGACCTCCTCTGGTGGTACATCCCTGAGAAAAAGCAGGCCCACCGCATTCCTTCGAGCAAGCTGGGGAGAGAGCTGCGGCTTCTGTCAGATATCTTCCAGGGGCTCAGGGGCGTGGAAGAGAGCTTTGTGGTGGTCCTCGTTGGAGAAGATGAAAAAGGGTTGACCCTTGAGCTGACGCCCAATCCTCCGTGGCCGGATATCCGGCATATCAACATCTGGGTCCGCCCCAAGGAGTACACGATTCAGAGGGTGGAAGTCCACAATGTGATGGGAGGATTGACCAGGTTCAACCTCGGTGAATTGACGGAGCAGAAAAAGTTCAAACCCGACTTTTTCACCTTCGTGCCGGCCCCGGGTGTCCGGGTGATTGAGGATTGATCTGCTCACCTTCCGGCCATGACCCTCGTCAGGGTCTTGCCCACCTTTTTGAGGCTTCGCAGGCTGTCTGCGGGCAGGAAATAATCCACGTAGGAGAGGGCCGCCTGCATCCCGCCGCAGACGGGTCTGTACGCGGAATCGCCTGCCAGGGGATTCAGCCAGATGACACAGTGGACCTTGCTGGAGATGGCTTCCATCTCTCTGGTCAGGAGTTTCCTCGCTCCCAGGTCCCACCCGTCACTCATGATGAGGATCACGGTGCGTTTGTTCAGGTGCCTGTGGCCATACCCCTCGACAAACTGCTGGAGAGATTCCCCGATCCTCGTGCCTCCGGACCAGTCAGGCACCACCTTGGCAATGATCTCCAGCACCCTGTCCACGTGGAATCTTTTCATGATCGGGCTGATGGCTGTCAGGGACGTGGAAAAGACAAAGACCTCTGCCCGCGATCCGATGCCTTTGAGTCCCAGGATGAAAGGCATCACGAATTGGGCGTAACGGTCCATGGAGCCGCTCACGTCGGCGATGATCACCAGCTTCTTCAGCCTCTTTTTTCTCGCCCGGTAGAACAGCTCCATGGGGATGCCGTTCGATTTGATGCTCTTCTTCATCACCAGGCGGAAATGGACATCCCCGGCTTTTCTGGATCGCTTGAAGCGGCGGGCTGCGTTGATCCTGAAGGGCGCCATCAAGTTCTTCAGGATGAGCTGGGCGATCTGAATATCCCCCCTGTCGAAATGGGAAAGATCTCTTTTCTCCAGGATGGCCACAGGGCTGTACGCCGCCCCCTCGAGGTATTCCCTCTCCCGCGGGCCCTCGGCCTCCTCTTTCAGCGCAGCGGTAACCCTGGTCTCCCTCTCCGTGGCCTGATTTTCCCCCTCCCCCGAGGGCTCCTCGTCGCCTTCCTTATCTCCCTCTTCATTCGTTTCCTCCATTGCCTGCCAGAATTCGTCGAAGAGCTTTCCGAAGATCTTCCATTCCATGTCTGTGGTCACGAGGTTGGCCCTGAGAACGGAGAAAAAATCTTCCTTCCTCCTGATATTGACGCTCTCCAGGCCTCTCAAGGCGTCCGCCGCCGCTGAAGAAAAAGCTTTGAACCCCCGATTCCTGAGGAATCGCGAGAAGAGGATGACTCTTTCCGTGAGGTTCAGGTCAGCCATTTTTTTCCGCCCCTTGAAGGAATTCAGCCCGCCTGCCGCCGTTGGCCCAGATTTCCTCCGTAAACCGCTTGATGTCGTCCTGGTATTTGAGTATGCAGCCCAGGGTCTCCCTCACCACCCTTTCGTCGAGCTGCCTTTTTTCCATCGTGATGAGGGCGTTCGCCCAGTCCAGGGTCTCCGAAATGCCCGGCTTCTTCAGAAAATCCACCGTCCTGATCTCGCGCATGAAGTGTGCCACCTGCTTTGCGAGATGCTCCTCAATCCGGGGGAGGCGGGTTGTGACGATCCGGTACTCTTTTTCAAAGGATGGGTACTCGATCCAGTGGTAGAGACACCGTCTCTTTAAAGCATCGTGGACATCCCGGGTCCTGTTGGACGTGACAACCACCATGGGTCTCTTTTTCGCCTTCATCGTGCCGATCTCCGGGATCGTGATCTGAAAATCGGAGAGGACCTCGAGCAAAAACGCTTCGAATTCTTCGTCCGAGCGGTCCACTTCGTCGATCAGCAGGACCGGCGGCCTGTCGTTGGAGCCCAGGATAGCCTCCAGCAGAGGCCTTTTGATCAGGAACTCCGGGCCGTAGATGCGCCGCTCTATCTCTTCCTTCCCCCTTCGCTCCTGCTCTTCGAGGCGGATGTGAAGAAGTTGCTTCGGGTAGTTCCACTCGTAGAGCGCGGTGGATGCGTCCAGCCCTTCGTAGCATTGAAGACGGATCAGTTCGGCGCCGGAGAGCTTTGCCATGATGATTCCCACTTCCGTCTTGCCCACCCCCGGCTCCCCCTCAAGAAACAGGGGCTTCTGGAGGCGGTGAGCCAGAAAGATGACGGTGGCAAGAGCCCGGTCCGCGATGTAGTGGGCCTTGGCCAGCTCTTCTTCAACCTGTTCGATGGAGCTAAAATAGGTTTCTGAGGTCATGTCCCTTCTCTCAAAATGAATTGATTCCACCCGATGCAGGCTAATCCAAATCTTCGATCTTTTCAATGATATTCAAGGATATTCAAGAAATTCCGGGCCGGGATTGGGACCGGTATTCGTCGTTGACAAACCAGGAAGCCTCCCTTATACTCTGTCCTCGAAACAGAGCTTTTTGCCGGTTATCGCGAATTCATTCTATCGTCGATTCACCTGGGGACAACATGGCCGGGGATCCGGAAAGCCTCCGAGCCCTACGGGGATATCCTTTGAAGTCCTCCGGGCTTGCATGGAATACAGGGGATATGACGCCTCTCCTGGGTCAACCAGGAGAGGCGATGTACTTTTGGGCAAAGCCTTTTTTGGATGGAAGTATGTGCAAGAACCCTTAACCATGAAAGGAGGCTGCACCAAATGAATTCAATCATCGTCCTCTTGTTGGGTTTTTTCGTTTTCTTCGTGGGGTACCGCTTCTACGCCCGGTACGTGGACCGCAACATCATCAAATCCGACCCCAAAAGGGCCA
>JAGUZM010000094.1 GCA_020060805.1 Deltaproteobacteria bacterium
AAGGATGAGGGGTATGACAATTCGAGATACCTCGTGGACATGAACGTCAAGATCGCCTTTCCATTGATCAGTGTGATCCTCGTCCTGATCGCCATTCCTGTCAGTTTGCGACTTCAGAGGGGGGGCACGCCTCTCGCCGTTTCTATCGGGATCGCGGTGTGTTTTCTTTATTTGGTTTTGTTGGGATTCTCCCGGTCTCTCGGCCTCTCCGGAACGCTGCCCCCCTTCCTGGCGGCGTGGCTTGCCAACATCGTTTTCTTGCTCATCGGTGTCTACCTGATGAGTGATCTGGAAAGGTGAACCCTCCATTCCCCGCATCGACATGGTCCTGAACAAACCCATCCGAATCTTCCGTGTGATCGCAAGGCTGAACATCGGCGGACCGGCCATTCACGCCATCTCACTGTGCGAACGACTGGGGAGGGTAGGGTATCAAACCTGCCTTGTCTGCGGCAAGGTTAGTCCCCATGAGGGGGACATGTCTTATCTCGCCTCTGAGAAGAAAATCGAACCTCTGATGATTGAAAACCTCGGCAGGGAGCTTTCGCTCCTGGGAGACTTCTCAGCCTTGACAGCGTTGAGATTCCAAGCCAGGCGATTCGACCCCCACATCATCCACACCCACACGGCTAAAGCCGGCACCCTCGGCCGGCTGACAGGCATGAGCCTGAACGCCACGAGACGGGAGCGGTCGAGGACAAAAATCGTCCACACTTTTCACGGCCACGTGTTCCACAGTTACTTCGGCCCGCTGAAGAGTTTGGCATTCGTCCTGATTGAAAGATTCCTGGCGAGATTTACTGACCGGATTGTCGTCGTGAGTCCTCTCATGAAGAAGGAAATTTGCAGGACCTATTCCATAGCCGATCCGGAAAAGGTGACCGTGATTCCCCTGGGGTTTGACCTTGAGGGCTTCAGGGTAAAGTGGGATGCGGGGGAGGCGATGAGAAAAAGTTTCTTCCCTGATGCTCCGATGGGATTCTCAGTGGTGGGAATCGTGGGAAGGCTGACGCAAGTCAAAAACCACATGATGTTTCTCGAAGCGGCAAAGGGATTGATGGAGACGGCCAGGGGTCCTGATCTCAGATTCTTGATCGTGGGAGACGGGGAACTCAAAGAAGCGTTGATGAACCAAGCCAGAAAATTGGGACTCAGTCAGAGGGTCGCTTTTTCAGGATGGCAGAAAGACATGGGATCGGTTTACCGGGCCATGGACGTGGTCGCCCTCACCTCCCTGAATGAAGGGACGCCGGTCACGCTGATCGAGGCGATGGCTGCGGCAAAACCGGTGGTTGGAACAGAGGTCGGCGGCGTTCCGGATCTTCTGGGCCCGGTTGACAAGAGGGAGAGCGGCGGGTATAAGGTTGCGGAGAGAGGGATTTTGGTGCCCTCATCCAAGCCTGAGATCATGACGAAGGCACTCCTCCATCTGATCGAAAACAGGGAATGGGCCATCCAAAAAGCAGAGAAAGCGAGCCGCTTCGCCTTCGACCGGTTTTCACTGGAGCGGCTTGTGAGAGACATGGAAACCCTTTACGAGGACTTGATGGCGTAAGAAAACCATGTCCATCCATCACTACATCGCTCCTTTCATCGGCAGTTTCTTGCTCTCCCTTGCACTGACCCCCCTCGCGAGGAAGATGGCCCTTAAAACAGGGCAGGTCGCGCTACCAAGAGATAGCCGGTGGCACAAGAAAGCAACACCCCTCATGGGAGGGGTGGCGATCTTCCTTTCCGCCGTGATCACCTGGTTTTCCTACTCCGCCTTTATGGATTGGCAATTTGTCGCAGCGCCTTACCTGCCGGTCATTCTCGGATTCGTAGCCATGTTCCTTCTGGGTCTGACCGACGATATCGTCACCGTGGATCCCCAGCACAAGCTGGCAGCCCAAATCATCATTTCTTCCGTGGTCGTCTACCTGGGCTTGCGTTTGGGCTGGACCTCTTCGATGACCCTGAACCTTTTCCTCTCCATCGTCTGGATCGTGGGTATCACCAACGCGTTCAATCTCCTGGATAACATGGACGGCCTGTCTGCGGGAGTCGCTTTCATAGCCGGGATTTTCGTGTTTTTGAACCAATTCATGAAGCCCGGGATGAGCCAGTCGATTGACTTTGTGCTGCTTACGAGCGCGGTGTACTTGGGAGCCATTTTTGGGTTTCTCATCTACAATTTCAATCCTGCCAGTATTTTCATGGGGGATGCAGGGAGCCTCTCCATCGGCTTCATGATCGCCTCTTTGACCATGATCAGCGGCGGTCAGGAGGCGACGGGGGGAGGTGTGGGGCATTTGCTTTCGATCATCGCGATCCCCATATTCATCGTGTTCATTCCCATCGTGGACACGGGCTTCGTCAGTGTCATGCGCAAGCTCTTCAATCGCCCCATATCGCGGGGGGGAAAAGACCATTCTTCCCATCGGATGGTGGCGGTGGGGCTTTCGGAGCGGAAAGCGGTGCTGGTGCTCTATGGGTTTTCTGCCGCGTCCGGGATCATGGCTCTCACCTTCAACGCCCTCAGCTTCAGCACCGCCATTGTCCTTGTGGTATTCTATCTGCTTTTTGTCACCCTTTTCTGGATCTATCTGGGTAGGGTAAAAGTATACCCTGAGAAGTCCATCCTGTCAGAACGCTCCTCCCATGTCCTCACCCCCATCCTTGTCGAGATCACCTACAAGCGCAGGTTGTTCGAGGTTTTCCTCGATTTCATCCTCATATCAGCCGCCTATTACACGTCCTACCTTCTCCGTTTCGAAGGCGACATGGGTGGGAATTTCGATTTTTTCTTGAGATCCCTCCCGATTGTAGTCGCCTGCCAGATTCTTTCTTTCTATGTCATGGGTGTTTATCGGGGAGTTTGGGAGAGAACCGGGATCAGGGACATGATCGGGTATGTCAAGGCGATCACCACAGGCACTGTCCTTTCGATTCTGATCATCCTGTTCATCTACCGCTTCCAGAGCTTTTCCCGTGCCGTTTTCGTGATCTATTGGGGTCTCATATTCATTCTTGTGTCATTATCGAGGCTTTCCTTCCGTATTATCGATGAGGGTCTGAGGCTGGGTAGTCGGAAAGGCGAAAGAACGCTGATTTTCGGGGCGGGGATCGGCGGACAAATGACGTTGAAGGAGCTTGAGAGCAACGACGAACTCGGTTTGAAACTCGTCGGTTTCATAGACGACAATCCCAGGCTTCACGGCAGAAAGATACAGGGATACCCTGTCCTCGGAGGGAGTGAGGAACTCGGAAACATCATCAGGAAACATGAAATCAAGAAGATCATCATCTCTTTTAAGGCCAACGGTTCGGAAAAGACGGAAGACATCAGGAAGTTGTGCTCAGACCTGGAAGCCCAGGTCGAGGTGACCCAGATGAGGATTACCATCGGCTGAGGATCATCCTGGAAAAGAGACATGGGGCTGGGAAACGGTTTTCCAGCCCCATGCGTTTTCTCGGTCTGGCGCCGGGCAGAGGAGATAAAAGATTGACAATTTTCCCCCTTGTTTCTATAAAATAAATCCCGATTGTGCGCACTTACCGCCTCCAAGAGGGCATCGAAGAGGAGAGCCAGAACCCTCACCAAGAGCCCGACCCGATCATTCTTTTGGGGAGGGAAACGGGGGTGCCTGAGCCTGTGCGTTCATTCGTTTAGACGAGACCGATTGCGATTCCTGAGAAGGCAGGGGAAGGGCTAAAACCTCAGATCACTGTTTGGAGCAAAGGAGAGCAGATGGACTTCAACCTTTCCATGGACCAGGAAATCCTCCGGAATTCGGTAAGGCAGTTTGCTGAAAAAGAGATAAAGCCGGTGGCTAGGGAACTGGACGAAAAAGAGGAATTCTCCTACGAGACCATGCGAAAAATGGGGGAACTCGGCCTTTTTGGAATGTTTGTGTCCGAGAAGTACGGCGGCCAGGGCATGGACTATATCTCCTACATCATAGCGACCGAAGAGGTGGCGAGGGTCGATCAATCCCATGCCGCAACGATCGCTGCGGGTAATTCACTTGGCATCGGCCCCCTTTATTATTTCGGCAATGACGAACAGAAGCGAAAGTATCTTCCGAAACTTTGCACCGGAGAGACCTTGTGGGGTTTCGGTTTGACGGAACCCAATGCAGGCTCCGATGCGGCCAACAGCCAGACCACGGCTATTTTAGACGGCGACGAGTGGGTCA